>JALVAQ010000406.1 GCA_027011095.1 Bacteroidales bacterium | reverse complement strand
ACCTTATACCAAACCCCTAACCCATTTCCAGCAACGCTTTAATTCTTGATTTTAAAACCTCACCGTCATTTTGCATGGTTAATCCACTGTAGCTTTCCGACTCGGATAGTGCTTTTTGCAAATCAAATTCTTTTTGATTTTGATAATAATAAAAACCCTTTTGCTTTAAGGTTTCAGCAAGGTATTCCTGCTCGGTTTGGCCGGGAGTAGGAATAAAAACAGCTTTTTTTCCAAACCAGGTTAAGTCCATTAAACTTGAATAACCGGGCCTGCAAATAATATTTTTTGCTTTTTGAATATAACCGGCAAATTGCTCGTCAGGAAGATGCGAAAAGATTTCGACATTACCCATTTTTACCTGATGAGTATCTTCGGTACGGCCTTGTAAAATAACCGTTTTTAATCCCGATTGGTACGCCTGGTCTTTTAGTTTTATTTCGAGAATGGTACGCTGAGGTTCCGGTCCCGAAAGAAGTATCAACAAATCAACATCCTCTTCAGGAATTTGCGACTCAACATACTGAAATCGTGTTAACGGCCCGATAAAATGATAATTCCGTAAGGGATAATTTGCAATGTGTGAAAGGGCACCGGAAAGATTGTTTTCGCCATCCACATCCGGAATCCACAGTTCATCATGTTTTTTAATGTAACTGTATACCATTTGCCTTAGGGCCGGTTTAGCCACTTTTCCAAATTTTGGCGTTTGAATATCGAGCTGATGGGTAAGAAAAACGGTCTTCGCCAATTCCGACCAAAGTTCGTATCTGTTATCGGAAATTACAAGATCAATCTTTTTATCCAGGACAAGTTGTTCCAGAAAAAGATGTGCTTTATCGGCCTGTTTTTTCATTTCAGGCATCTCGGTAATCATCTTTAGCACCATGGCACCGTGAACCGGATAACGGGGTGCATAGCCGGGAAATTTTATTATTTCAAGTTCGGGATATCGTTGTCTTAAAAATTCCAAAGGACGGTTGTCGGCGCCAAGGATAAGATGAATACCCTTATTTCTTTTAAGTATCTCGATGATGGGAACCACGCGTGTGGCATGTCCCAGCCCCCAATCCATGGGGCAAACCAATATGGTTTTTTTGTGTTCCATTGACAATACAAAGCTAATAAAATAGTAATTGCCTTAACAATGGACTATTGCTCACAAAGTTAAATTACAGCAAGCTTTTTTAAGCTTCTGCTTCGGCACTTTCAAGCTCTGCAGCATTTGCCATTTTTTTCTTTCTGATTCTTGCTCCAACCCATTGGCCTCCAAAAAATCCCAAAATCATAAACGGATAGGTATAAAGCTGAAAACCCATCCCAAATAAATAGCGATAAGCCACTACCATTGGTATGGGCAGGTGTACAAACAAAAACCATTGCCACGAAAACTTTTTCACTCCCTGACGCCAAAAACCAAAGGGAATGTTTGTTACAAAGGTTGCCAGCACGGCAAAAGTAAGTGCTAAATATTCATTCATAACTATATTTCTTTATAGGAAACATCATTTTTAAAAACACGCCGCAACCAAATGGGCAAAACTATGGCGCCAATAAACAGATAAGGATAATAGCTTATTATGCGCCACAATATGGCCAATGGCGCATACCACGAGGTATCCGGAATAAAGTCGCCGAGAAAGTTTGAAAAAATAAATTCGGCAATACCACTTCCTCCCGGGGTAGGACTTACCAAAAGAATTATCCACATGGTAAGCTGCCTTCCGTAAATCAGCAGATGATCAGCAACACTGTAAATATTACCAAAAAAAGCCATCAGCATAAAGTTTACTACCCAATACCTGCCTGCCCACGAAAAAGCCGTGGCTGTCATGCTTTTAAACCAATATGAAAAGGGTTTTTTCTTTATTATTTTTGAGGTGGATATCAACTGATTAGCCGATCGGCGCGCACGCATTCTAAACTTTTTTAAGATGGGAAAAAGAAAAACCCACGAAATAAACGACTTAAACAAATAGGGGTTTACAAACAGGGCATAAGCCAAAAAAAGCGTGTAGGCCAACAACGCAATGTAGCCTCCAAAAAAAGCCCATCTTATTTCCGCAATGTTGGCCGAATCGGGTGGAAAAATATTGTTGCCAAATAAAATATAAACAAAGGGTACCGATAAAATAAAAAACAGCTCATCCAAAAAAATGGCCGTTAAAATTACAGCAGTACTTTTCCCACTTCCTACCCCCTCCTTATATAAAAAGAAGATGGCGGGGCCGGTTCCGCCCACTACCGATGGTGAAATGGCAGAACTAAATTCCCACAACATAATAATATTAAATGCCTGCTTCCATCCTATCTCGCTATCTGTCAACACAATAATACGATACATGTAGGCAATGTCCCTCAAAAACATCATCAAAACGGCAATCACCAAAAAAAGTAGTGTATGCCAGGTAAAGGTGATAAAAGTAAAGGTTTCAGGATTGAAATTCCGCCACAGAAGCCACCCACTAACGGCAAGCCCAATTAAAATCGGCCAAATAATTTTACGGGTGTTGAGGCTTTTTACTATTCTATCCACAAGATAAAGTCAGTTATTTTGTGCAAAGATAAAAACTGTTGTGTAAACAGAATGTGAAAGAATCATAAACAGTCATATTGGCAGCCATATAAAATTTATTCGGTCATATAGTCAGTTTTGATATAATTTTTTGCAATGGTACACAATTTGAAAATGGGCGGATGAAGTGATAAAAAAAACAGATGTTTAATAAAAAAATAAAGGAGGACAAAGTTATGGCACTTGTAAGATTTAATCAGTATCCGGCTTTAACCGATTTATTTGAAAGTCTGGAAAAAAATTTCTTCAACACAGAAGAAAAATTTGAAGGAACCGTTCCTGCAGTCAACATTAAAGAGGACAACGACAAATATGTATTGGAGATGGCTGCACCGGGAATGAAGAAAGCCGATTTTCATATCAATCTTGAAAAAGACGTATTAACCATTTCGTCAGAGCAAAAAGAGGAAAAAGAAGAAAAGAAAGACAACTTTGCAAGACGTGAGTTTTACTACAACACGTTCAGCCGTTCGTTCAGCTTGCCTGAAACCGTGGATGTGGAAAACATCAAGGCTGACTACAAAAATGGTATTTTGAGTGTTGTTTTACCCAAAAAAGAGGAAACCAAAGTTACTCGTGAGATTAAAATCTCGTAAGGGTAAAAACAACTTAAAGAAAAACCCTGGCTACTCATGTAGCCGGGGTTTTTTTGTTTTAGCTTCTTTTTCCTTTTTATAAGCTGCCCTTGAGGCTACCTTTTGCAGCTCTCGATCAATAACCAAATCGGCCATAAACATTGCCTGTTCATCAATATCTTCCATCAGCAAAGCTGTTTGAAACAGATGTTGTTTCACATCGTGGCGATACATTAGGTTGGCCAGTTTATCAGGGTTAGCAAGCAGTAAGTTTTTAATAAAAGCACTCAGATTTTCCCGCAATTCACTTCGTGAAAGCAATTCGTAATCTCGTGGTAAGGGTTCAGGCAAACTCATTCTGCTATTCCGTTTTCGTTAAGGCAACATCTTTAACATATTCACCTCTTTTTCGGTTAGTTTACGCCATTTTCCTCTCGGAATATCCTTTTTGGTAAGGCTGGCAAACATAACTCTGTCGAGGCGCACCACTTTATAGCCAAAGTGTTCAAAAACGCGCCGGACAATACGGTTTCGGCCTGAATGAATTTCGATACCAACCTCGGATTTGTCGTGTGCTTTTTGGTCGTAGGCAATTTTATCGGGTTTAATGGCACCGTCTTCCAGTTCAACACCGGCAGCAATTTCAAGCAGATGCGCTTTTGTAAGTGGCTTGTCCAACACCACATGATACAGCTTTTTAACACCATGTTTGGGGTGGGTTAATTTTTTGGCCAAATCACCGTCGTTGGTAAATAATAGTAAACCGGTGGTATTCCGGTCAAGGCGTCCAACGGGATATATTCTTTCATCGCAGGCATTTTGCACCAGCGACATAACAATTTTTCTGTCCTGAGGGTCGTTGGAAGTGGTAATAAAGCCTTTGGGCTTGTTGAGCAATATGTATTGCAGTTTTTCGGCACGCAGGGTTTGGTCGCCATACATTACTTTGTCGGTACGCTTTACTTTTGTACCCAACTCAATAACCACTTTTCCGTTTACGGTAACAGCACCACTTTCAATCAGCCTGTCGGCTTCACGACGAGAGCAAACACCGGCATCGGCCAAAAATTTGTTCAGCCTGATTAAACCGTCGGGATTTGCTTTGGGTTGCTGGCTGCTGCTTGTTTTCTTTTTAAACTTGTGTTGGGTTGAATCGGCTTTTGGGGTGAAACTCTTTCGCTTTTTGGTGGTTTTCTTAATAAATTTATCAAATCCACCTTTTTTCTTATCCATAGTTAATCAAATATTTGACGTGCAAAAGTACACAAAATAGAATGAATAAATGAGTCTAATCTAAAAAGGTTCAAAATTACCTCATATTAGGCTAATTCCTGTTTTTTCTCGAAGCCACATCCGACAAAATATAATATCCGGTTACGGTAACGACAAACAGGCCGCACAGCCACAGCTCACAATGGCCTATCAACAGTTTTAGTGCAAATAAAACAATTAACAACAACAAGGTTGTCCAACCCAAATAATTTTGAAAATGCTTAGCTTTTATTAATTTATCAAACCATTTCATAAGCCGGGAGTAAAAGCATCGGTAATATGATGAATTGTATGTGAAGTGCCGGTCAAAATTACCGAAACAATATCGTATCTTACACCTGCATCCATATCGGTTTTGTCAATGTAAGCCTGCGCAGCACTTATCAGATTTTTTTGCTTTGCAGCATCAACAAACTCATCGGGGAAACCAAAATAATCGGTACTGCGTGTTTTAACCTCCACAATTACAAGCTCGTCCCTATCCATGGCAATAATGTCGATTTCCTTATGGTTATTACGCCAGTTGGTTTCGAGGATGGTATATCCTTTTGATGTAAGAAACCGAACAGCCAGCGCCTCACCCCTTTTTCCCGTTTCGATGTGTTTGGCCATATAACCCCAATAATTGAAAAGCGAAGATAGGTAACTTTTTTAAAAAACCTTTTCGGCAATCTTTTTGATGTTGTCCGATTTTCCCATGGTGTAGTAATGCAGTACGGGAACACCAAACCTGAGTAACTCTTTGGATTGTTCGATGGCCCACTCCACCCCCACTTCACGGACGGCTTTATTATCTTTGCATTTCAAAACCTCTTTAACCAGTTCTTCCGGCATACCGACTCCAAATGTTTTGGGAAGCGACACCAGTTGCGACCGGGTGGAAACCGGTTTGAGACCCGGAATAATTGGAACCGTAATGCCTTTGCTGCGGCACAGCTTTACAAAATCGAAATACTTTTGATTGTCGAAAAACATTTGGGTTACAATGTAAGAGGCTCCCATTTCGATTTTCTTTTTCAAAAAGTGAATATCACTTTCAAAGTTGGGCGACTCCTGATGCTTTTCAGGGTATCCGGCTACGCCCACACAAAAATCGGTTTCGGTGGCATTACCCAGCTCTTCATCAAGATAGATGCCCCGGTTGAGGTTCATAATCTGCTCTAATAAATCGGATGCATGCTCATTGCCTTCCGGTTCGGGTTTAAAAATTTTGGTATTGGCAGGCGGGTCGCCGCGAACCACCAAAAGGTTTTTAATACCAAGAAAGTGGAGGTCGATAAGAGCATTTTCCGTCTCCTCACGGGTAAAACCGCCACAGATAATATGAGGCACCACCGGAATATTATATTGGTATTTAATGGCCGCCGAAATACCAACCGTTCCCGGACGTTTTCGTACCGCACGCTTTTTTATTAATCCGTTTCCAACCTCTTCGTAAACCACCTCCTGCTGATGATAGGTAATGTTGATGAATGCCGGATTAAAATCCAACAACGGGTCGATGGCCTTTTGAATGGACGCAATGTTTTGCCCCTTTAACGGCGGCAGCAGCTCAAACGAAAAGAGTGTCTTATCGGCTTTTACTATATGTTCAGTAACTTTTAATTCCATACTTTTATCTTGTTTCTTTTATCTTTTATCTTTTATCTTTTATCTTGTTAACCTATTAGCTCATAGTTTTAATACACGAGCCTGCGGTTTGAAAGATTCCAAAATTCAATTTCCAAATAACAAATAGTTTCCAAATTTTAATAATCAAAACAGTTTTAAACGTTGGAATTTTTTTATTGGAATTTGTTTGTGATTTGTTTTTTGATTTATTGTGATTCACCTGTAGGGTTGGTTTATTCTTCCACAATATTCATATTCAACATTTTTTTTACTTCTTCAACAGTAAGGTTTTTACGTTTGGCATAATCTTCAATCTGGTCGGGAAGAATTTTTCCCACGGCAAAATATTTTGCCTGAGGATGCGCAAAATAGTACCCGCTCACCGATGCTGCCGGATACATGGCATAGCTTTCGGTTAAGCTGATTCCGGTATTTTGTTTCACATCCAGCAAATTAA
>JALVAQ010000405.1 GCA_027011095.1 Bacteroidales bacterium | reverse complement strand
CTGTTAAGCATTGATTAAATTTTGTTTAAAATTATACTTTTTTCGTGAGATACACTGCGAGAGGTGTCTGTAATTTCTTTGACATGTAAACTGCTAATTCCTATTTTGATGTGGTAGATTAATTTTATAGATGTCCCGTAGGGACGCCACCTGCCTTGCCGGCAGGCAGGTGGCGTCCCTGACGGGACTAATTACCATTTATATTGAAATTGTTTAAAGTTTATTTGATTTGACAAAACCTTTAGCATATCACAACAGAAATTAGCTTAATGGCCGGATTTTACGACATGAATGGGTTGTTAAACAAAATTATTTTCTATTTTTGGATTATGTTTGAGCTTCCGGTTACCGGACTGGCAATTTAAAAAGAAAAATTATTATAGATTAGGGAGGAAGAGTCTCTTTTAACCGTCTGCATATTTTTTAAATCTTAAAACCAACATTTTATGAAAAATTATTTTACACTGAAACATTACACGACTTTTAAACCGGTTTTTCTATTGGTAGTATTTCTGTTTTCATACTCCGTTTACGGGCAGCAGGGCAAGGTTACCTATTTTGATGCTAATTGGAAAAAATGTGAACAATACGCGGCATCCTTTTACCGAAAGGTTGAAAAAAAGGAAAATAAACATTGGAAAATAAACGACTATTATATAGATGGTTCGATTCAAATGACAGGTTATTTTAAAAAGCGAAGCGGTAAGATAAAGGATGGCCATTTTGTCTATTATTACAGGGATGGCCAAAATGTATCAGAAGGCGATTATAAGGAGGATAAGAGAACCGGATTGTGGACATTCTGGTTTGAGAACGGCCAAAAAAAATCGGAAGGTAGTTATAAGGACGGAAAGAAAACGGGTTACTGGACGTACTGGTATGAAAGTGGGAACAAAGATAAAGAGGGCACTTATTCAGATGGAAAAAAAGACGGTAAGTGGCGTTGGTATTTTGAAAACGGTAAGTTGTCTTCGGAAGAGGACTATAAGCATGGTTCCAGAATCGGTTATCACTTTTTTGATGATGAGGGTAACGAAGTATCTCTTGAGGAGGCCGAGCATCTTCCCTCTTTTCCCGGTGGAAAAGATTCTTTGGCGAAATTTATGAAGGCAAACCTGAGGTATCCCGATATGGTGAAGGCTCATCAGGGCAGGGTAGTGGTTAAATTTATTGTTGATAAAAGTGGAAAGATTTCGGATTATGAGATTTACAAATCGGCGTATCGCAGATTGAATGAGGAGGCACTACGGGTTGTTGGAATAATGCCCGATTTTGTTCCTGCAAAGCGTCATAACAGAGTAGTTAAAGCATTTATGCTTTTTCCGATACGTTTTACTTATTATAAGTAAATTAATCAGGAGGGTTTAGCGCAGTAAATCTTTAGCTGCCTCACGGGCAACCTGTGATACTGTTTCATCCGAAAGCATGGCGGCTATTTCCTCAACCCGTTGATTGTCATCTAACAAAACAATGTTGGTGCGGGTAGTTTCGTTGATATTTTGTTTAAACACTTTGTAATGATGGTGTGCCTTTGAGGCTATTTGAGGCAGGTGGGTGATAACAATCAGCTGGTGGTTTTTAGCCATTTCCAACATTATGTTGCCTGTTTTGCCGGCAATATCGCCCGATACCCCCGAATCAATCTCATCAAAAACCATGGTGGGCAGCATGCTTTTTTCGCTTATCAACGACTTGATGGCAAGCATCAGCCTCGAAAGCTCCCCTCCCGATGCAATTTTTGATATTTCTCCTGCCGGCACACCTTTGTTGGCACTAAACCAAAAGTCAATCCGGTCAACGCCTGAGGCTGTATAGTCATTAAGTTCGGTAAGCCGAATCTCAAAAACAGCCTCTTTCATTCCCAATTTGTCGAGGACTTTTTTTATGGCTGAAATAAAACCTGCAATGCCCGATTTGCGGCTGTTGGTTAACGCGGCGGCTTGCTTTTGCAACTCTTTTGTGGTTTTATCTAGTTCTTTTGTAACCTTTTCAATTTTTTCATCTACTCCCGAAATACCAAGTAATTGATCGGAAATTTCCTTTTTTAATGCAATGAGTTCGTCAACAGTGGAGGCGCGGTACTTTTGCTGCAGGCGGTAAATTTCATCTCTCTTTTCGGTAAGTTCGGCCAGTTCGGCAGGGTTTACCTCTCCTTCCGATAACATGCCGGCAGTTTCATCGGCCATGTCTTTAAGCTCTAACCTTATCGATTCAAGCCGGTCTATAAGTTCACTGCCTTTGGGGTAAAACGGTGTTATTGATGAAAGAGTATCTTTTATTAAAGCAATGCGGTCGATTAAATTGTGTTCGTCTTCTTCAAAAATTGAATTGGCCAGCCCCAAAGCATTCATCACTTCTTCGGCATGCGACAAAAACTGCTGGCGTTCTTCCAGTTTTTTAAATTCCTCTTCATTAAGTGCAACCTTGTCAAGTTCCTCAAATTGGAAATTTAAAAAGTCCTCCTCTTTTTTTAGCTCATACTGTTGCTGTTGCAAAGTGGTTAGCTCGTTTCGGAGTGTAATATATTGCTGATAAATCTCTTTGTAAGAAGTAATTAAAGGGCCGTTTCCAGCATATCCGTCTAAGGCTTCAAGCTGGAAGTTGCTGTTGGCGAGCATCAGTGTTTGATGTTGCGAATGAATATCAACCAACCTGTTTCCCAGTGCGCGTAAAGTGGTGAGGTTTACTGGTGTATCGTTAATAAAGGCTCTGGATTTTCCCGAAGGAAGGATTTCTCTTCTTACAAAAGTGATGGCGTCGTAATCCAAATCGTTTTTGGCAAAAAAGGAGTTAAGTGAAAGTGATGAGATATTGAAGGTGCCTTCGATAACGCATTTTGTTGTTTTGTCGTTTAACACACCCGAGTCAGCCCGTTTGCCCAATATAATTGAAAGGGCGCCCATCAAAATTGATTTTCCGGCACCTGTTTCGCCGGTGATGGCTGAAAACCCCTTTTCAAATTGAATCGACAGATGATCGATAAGGGCATAATTTTTTATTGACAACGAGGTTAGCATCGGTTATAAATTGAATGGAAGAAAAGCAAAAATAGGAAAAAACCGGGGTTATCTCATCACCCTGTTGTATTTTGAGCTGTTGGCCGGGTCGATGTCTTTCATGATGGCCACAAAATTGCTTTTTTCGGCGGGGTCGCCGTTTTTAAAAATGTTAATCATTTCGTCGCGTTTGGCTTGAATAATAACCTGCAACAGGTACAATCCCGGACGTTTTTTGTAAACATTCTTTAATAAATTAAGACTTTTATTGATTTCCGCCCGCCCTTTCATCACGTCTTTCGACATCACATCAAGCCCTAAACGGTGGTAGCGGTAGTTAAAGGTTCTTAAATCGTTATATGATGAGTTCATCAGGTTTTCAATAAGGCTGTAACGGGTTTTGGTACCGTCGAATGATCCCCAGCCTTTTTCGTTTGAATTTTGGGCAGCGGTTACCACATCGTTGGCTTTTTGAAAGAAGGGGGTGCCGCCCTGTTCGGAAAATGAATCGAAATCCATCCCCAGCATGGTGTAAGCATAAAATGCTAAAAGAGAGGTGAGGTTGTTGGTAAAGGTGTTGTCGGCATACACCATGTTTTGCATGGGCGTATAATGAATGTGGATGTCCTTGTCCACAATGTTTAGTAAAACTGTCTGATAATCGGTATTGAACACCGGTCGTTGCTGGACAATATTCAACGTACCTTTAAACTCATCGCTCGAAATGGCCTGCTCAATGGTAAAAACCATGGTGCATTCAATGCGCTCTTCTGTTTTAAAGTTATACCCTGTCCAGTTTCGATTGTTCATAAAATCGTAAATGGAGGTTTTTAGCGATTCAAAAATAGTTTTGTCAACGCCTTGTACTTTTGTAGTTTGAATTTGAACGGTACAGTAAAACTCCTGGCCAAAACCTTTTATGGCTACAAAAACAATAAACAACAGTATGGTTACTTTTTTTAGCATGCTTATTTCATTATTTGCCTGATGGTGTCCGTTAGTTTGCGGGCAACCTCTTTTTTAGTCATTAACGGAAGTTCGGTGTGTTTATTATTTCGGTCGATGATTGTTACCTTGTTGGTGGGAACGCCAAAACCTGCACCTTTATCTTTTAAGGAGTTTAGTACAACTATATCCAGATTTTTTCGCTTAAGTTTCGATGTTGCGTTAGCAATCTCATTGTCAGTTTCCAAAGCAAAGCCCACAAGCAGCTGGTGGCTTTTTTTTGCGGCTCCCAGTCCGGCCAGTATATCGGCTGTGGGTACCAGTTCAATATTTTTCAGGCCTGCCTCTTTTTTTATTTTTGAAGAAGTTTTATCCTTTGGGGTAAAATCGGCAACGGCCGCAGCCATAACGGCAATATCGGATTTAGAAAATAGTGATTTGCAGGCTTTCTCCATTTGTGCAGCGGTTTGCACATTGTGAACGGTTATTCCGTTGTGTTCAGCTTTAAGATGGGTTGGCCCGAGTAACAAATCCACCTGTGCGCCTCTTTCGGCAAACGACTTTGCTATTTCAATGCCCATCAGCCCGGAACTGCTGTTGCCTATAAACCTCACAGGGTCGATGGGTTCGTGGGTAGGGCCTGCGGTAACTAAAACCTGTTTTCCTTTAAAGTCATCCTTGAATTTAAAGAAATCGTTTAAAACCGAAAAAATTACTTCAGGTTCTTGCATTCTGCCTTTGCCTTCCAGTCCGCTTGCCAACTCACCCGAAGCCGGCTCAATAAGATGGTATCCCATCTGTTGCAGTTTAGCAACATTTTGTTGGGTTGTAACATGTTTAAACATGTCCAGGTCCATGGCCGGAGCAACAAAGACAGGGCATCTTGCCGACAATACGCTTGCCAGAAGCAGGTTGTCGGTAATGCCGGTTACCATTTTAGCCATGGTGTTGGCTGTTAAAGGTGCTATAACAATGGCATCGGCCCACAGGCCGTTTTCAATATGACTGTGCCAGGTTCCGTCACCGGCATTGTAAAAGTCGGTGTGGACTGGCTGTTCCGATAAAACAGAAAGTGTTAACGGTGTTACAAACTCTTTGGCGTAAGGTGTTAAAACAACTCTGACATTAGCTCCCTCTTTTTTTAGCAGTCGGATTAAAAAAGGAACCTTGTAAGCGGCTATGCCGCCTGAAATGCCAATAAGTATGTTTTTACCCTTAAGCATTTACCTAAAAACTTTCGGCGTTTTCTTTGTGAGGGTTGCGGAAATAAATATCACCATTTAAAAATTCGTGAATGGCCAGTAATGTGGGCTTTGGCAAGCGCTCGTAAAATTTGGCAATCTCAATCTGTTCACGATTTTCAAAAACCTCTTCCAGATTGTCGTTATGCGTGGCAAATTCCGAAACTTTTTGGTTTAACTCTTCTTTCAGTTCGGCACCAATCTGGTTGGCTCGTTTCGATAAAATAGCTATGGTTTCATAAATGTTGCCCGTGTGGTCGTAAAACCGGTCCTTTTGACGGGTAACAGCAGTTGTTTCTGTTTTAATCTTTTTGTAATCCATCCGTTTATTTATTTTAAATGTTGTTTTGCTTCTTCGTTAATGTCTTTTAATTCTTTAAGGTATTTACTATCAGGAAAGAGGTATTTTAAACTGTTATACGACTCAATCGTTTTTTCGTAACGCTCCTTTTGTTTTGAGTAGATACTTTTTTGTGCATACTCAAAATTGGTTTTAACCATGTAATAATAAATTTCCTCTTTGAAGTCGGTATCGGGATAGTCGTCCAGCAAATTTTCGAAACTGGTATTGGCAGCCTGATAACTGCGCATCCTGTAATACAGTTTGGCAATGTTAAAATCTTTTAGCTCAAGTTTGGCTCTCAGCTTGTCCATTAATTCGTTGGCCTCGGCCACTTTTGGGCTTTTCGGATACATGTCGATAAACTGCTGCAATTCGCTTAATGCCGTATAAGTGTTGGTTTGATCAAGACTATATATGGGTGATGAAAGGTAATTACAATAGGCACTTTGATAGGCACATTCTTCGGCTTTATCACCCCTGGGGTACATCTGTATATATTGTTTGTAGTAGTAGCTTGCTATCTGATAATCATGGGTGTTATAGTAACACTGTGCTGTAAGATAGGTGAGGTTTTCGCCCTTTTCAGTACCCCGGTAAACCGCTCTGAGGATATCAAAAAATTGTAATGCTTTATTATAATCGCCTTTTTCGTATAAATCTAATCCGGTTTCGTACTTAAGGTCGTTATTACCACTTTTCAATACTTTTTGGTAATTCTTACATCCAAAGCTAAAAACCAGTAAACCAGCTAATAACGATATAAAAAATATTTTTTTAAACATTGCGCAAAAGTAATATAAATAATTGAACCATAAACGTAAAAAATTGAAGATTCTTATGTGGGCTGACGGATGTTAAGGCTAATTCCTATTTTGATGTGATAGCGATTTTGTTAAGCTAAAAAAACTTTACCTGTTTTTTTCAACAACTCTTTACCAAAGTCCCGAAGGGATGCTATTTGAATAGCACCGGGTGAAGCCCGG
>JALVAQ010000404.1 GCA_027011095.1 Bacteroidales bacterium | reverse complement strand
CATTAAGGCCTTTGATGCCGGCATCTACCCCTAATCCGGTAAAAATAGTTCCTCTCGGGATTACGATGGCATCGCGGGTTTTGTCGAAAGTCCAGCCGTTGGTGCTTACTACTTTCCACTTTTCCAAATCAAACGACAGTTGGCTGTTCGGATTATGAACCAAATCCATGTTTTCTTTGGTAATTTGTATTTCGCCGGCGTTAATCTTCAAATCAAGCGAAGGATTTCCGTTGGGCATGGGTATATCGGTATGAAGTGTGGTGGCAATATGGATAACACCGTCTTGAATGTAGGAGCCTTTAAAATTGGAAGAGGCATTGAAACCGAAAACTCTGAAATCTTCAATGGGTTTTGGATATCGTCCTGTCAAAAGTTTTCCGTAATCAAACAAATAATGCCTTGTTAGATAAAAACCGGTAGCATTAGCGCTATTAAAAACAGTAATATCAACATTGGTAGTATCGTTACCAAGATACATATTCCCTGCAAAATCATACGCAAATTTAAAAGAAGAGAGGTCAATTTTTAATCCGCCTTTTATGATACCGTTTGCTCCGTGTTTCTTAAGTTTTAGTTTGTAATCGAATTGATTATTAAAAGGTTTAAACAATGATCCTTCAAAACCGCCATTGATTTTAATGGGCAGCGTATAGCTCTCGGTTTTTACTTCATCCGTTGCAGGCACAATCTCTCCATTGGGGCCTTTGGTAACCTTAAGTCCTTTAAAGTAAACTTTTTCGTTTTGATTGATGGTATTAAAATCGGGATGATGCGGCATATTGTAAAAATAACCGCTTATTTTGGTTCCGGACTGAACCCGGAATATCATGTTTTCAACCGTAACCGGAAAACCCCAGATGTTTGATAAATCCCATCCGTTGGCAGCTTTTATTCTAAAATTATAGCCGCTTAAAGTCATGCTATTCTTTACTGTAATAGTTTTGGTCTGTCCGATATAGGACGGGTTTTTACCTGCTTTTACGGCATGTACTTCAATATCTGTTGGCGTTGTGTACCATGGAAGCCCGTTGAGGCGGTAATGACCGTTGGCATCAGTATAGGCTTCCAAAAAAAGGGTGTGGCCATCGGTGTTTTGCAACTCGGTATAAACCAAAGCACTGTCAACAGGCTGGCCCGAAGCAGTTTCGGTAACCGTTCCTTCAATGTGTAAAGCGTAATGGATTTCCAGGGTTTCGTTTTGCCATGTTTTGCTTACGGGAATGTTGTAAGAAGCCTGCGTAGGCGTGTAATTATCAGCAAAAACCCTCACTAAAAACTGTTCTCCCGGTGATGGAAAAACAAGTTCTGCAATACCGGCACTGTTGGTGGTTCCAATGGCAAGGGTGTCGCCTACAATTACCTTAGCATTGGCAATAACGCCATGCGACTCTTTGTCGTAAAGCTGTAACCGTAAACGGTGCATTTTCCGGTAAACGGTAAAGGTCTTTACGTAACCCGGAGTAAAGGAGGTTACTGTTGTAGTATCGGCAAAATAACTGTTCGATAACGGTTGTATTTCAAACCGGTTAACGCCGTTGCCTGCAACACTTTCAAAATATTCTCCTGATACATATATGTTTCCATTTTCGTCATAATCCCAGGCAGGTTCGGTTTTTACATAGGGATTGTTTGGTAGCAGTTTAACATAAGATGCCACCGGATTACCCAACTCGTCAACCACTTTTCCCAGTAACTTCTTTTTTGGTTCCAACTGAAACTCCTTAAAAAAGAGTTCGCCGTATTTAAGGTTTAATGCCTGCTGATT
>JALVAQ010000403.1 GCA_027011095.1 Bacteroidales bacterium | reverse complement strand
TTTTAAAGGACTTTTTCCTGCCAGTGATGAGATGATGGTAAGGCCAAACACTCCAAGGGCAAAATATTCGTACGATTCAAACGAGAGGGCAATTTTTGCCAACGGTACCGAAAACAGAATCAGAATAATGGTTCCAACCAATCCTCCAACAGTAGAAGCTGTAAGTGAAGTCATTAAAGCATAAAGGGGTTTTCCTTTTTTAGTAAGTTCGTAACCGTCGAAGGTGGTGGCTACCGCTCCGGGGGTACCCGGTGTATTGATAGCAATGGCGGTAATGGAGCCTCCGTAGTTGGAAGCGAGATAGACCGATACCAACAGTACCAACGCGCTGATAGCATCCAACCCAAAAGTAACCGGTAACATTAACGCCACGCCAATGGATGGCGAAAGTCCCGGCAAAACACCCACCATAATGCCGATAATTACGCCTGTAATCATCATCAGAATTGGTAAAAACTGTCCGAACTCCTGTAACCCTAACCAAAAATCGTTCAATGCTCCCATACTTTTGTTATATAAACCACCAACCTTGCGGTAAATCAATATGCAACAGCAAATTAAAAACCAAATAACTAAACAAAACAAACCCAAATGAACCCGTTAACATAAATGCTGTTTTCCGATATTTTAGCACATACATGGCTGCCAGAATAAAAAGCGGCGTGGTAAAATAGTACCCTGCCCATTGCATTAAAACCAAATAGGCAAACAGCAAAGCAATGACTACCCAAACGGTTTTTATGTCGGAAATTTCCTCTGTTTTCGGTTTATTTCGTTCCGTAAAAATCAGCATAAGGCACAGTGCAACCAAAACCACAATCCATAGTTCAGGAATAAGTGCCGGGCTGGTAATGTTCATTACAGCCGGAATTTGAAACAGCGTTGTCTGATAGAAAAAAAACAGTGCTACACTAATAATTCCGCCGGCAACCCATTGGCTGTAATCGATAATTCTAAAGCGAAACCTGTTTATGGCAAGCAACAGCAGAAACATGCCTGCTATAATTATCAAAAAGACAATACTTAAAGGGAGCCTGCTTTTTTTAACGTATTCTACCAGCAATCCCGCTTGATTCAAATAGCGTTTGGTTTTTGTTACTTCGCGATGAATACGGCGGGTAAACTGCGCTTCATCTTCAAAATTGGAAAATACATAGGTTTCGTCGCAATACAATTTCCAATCCTTATCGTTAACAACCTTTTGAAGCACCGAAGTGAGGTATTTTACCGCTTTTTCAGGTACACCCTTTTTAATGGCAAACCCGCGCCACATCGACTCATAGAGGTTGTATCCCTGTTCCTTAAAAGTGGCCACATCCGGCAAGGCAGGCAATCGCTGCTTGCTCGCGATTGCAATAATATTTAGTCCGGTTTTGCCTTTTATATCGGCCGGATTACCCACATAAATGGCGGCTTCGTTTCGCATAATTGCCAAAACCGATTGCGGCCCCGATTTGTAATCAATCCACTTCACATTGTTAATACCGAGTGTTTTCCATGCACTTAAGGCCATTAAATGGTCGCGGCTGCCTGTCCCCGGCCCTATCCAAACCTGCGTTTTTCCGCTGTTGGCATCCTTAATAACATCTTTTAAGGTCAGCAGGTTTCTTTTCCTGTTGGCTATAATGGCTTCCGGGTCGGAAATCATGTTGGCAATAAATCTGAAATCATCAAGGTTGACTTTGCTTTTATTAACAATCAAGGTGGAAAGGAAAGATTTGGTAACGCCAAGCATGGTGTAGCCATCGGCTTTTGAATCAATTACATGTTGCATGGCCACCACTCCCTGCGTACCGGGACGATTTTCGACAACAAAAGGAACTTTGCTGTATTTTTTAGCAATAGCGGCAGTTTTTCTTGCCATAAAGTCGATGGCGGAACCCGGCTTTGAATGAACCACAATAGTAACCGGTTTGGAGGGATAAACTGCTTTACGGCCAATTCCGGAGTAGAGATAACCCAGAAGCCCGAGGTATAGAACAATAACCAGACCGGCGATGTAGTGCTTTGTGCTCATGCGAAACAAAAATAAACAAATAGTAAAGTCAGGAGTTTGGATTGAGTAAAAACTGTGGAGCATTTTACATCAAAATAAAAATTTTCCCCTTCCGGAAAATAGAAACAACAGTCGGTTTAACAATTACGATACCCTTCTAATATATTCGTTCAGGCTATCGGTTTCGTTAAGGCCGAGTTTCTTTTTAAGCCGGTAGCGGGCACTTTTTACGGTGTGGGGCGACACGTTAAGCAACGAAGCCGCTTCTTTTACATTCAAATTAAGTTTTATCAGTGCGCAGTGACGTAAATCGTTGGTGCTTAGCAATGGGTTTTTCTCTTTCAGATTCTTAAAAAAGTTTTGATTAACCTCTTCAAAATACATTTTAAATAGGTTCCACTCTTTTTCTGTACGCATGTTTCTGGCCAGCAACAGGTTAATTTTTTTCAGATTTTGACGAAATTCGGGTTTTATTTTTCCGCTAAGCTCTTCGAGTTGCTGTTTTACATCCTGGAGCATTTTATTTTTCTGAACCATGTTAAGGGCATGTGTACTTAGCTGCTTACTTTTAAACAAAATTTCCTGCTCCATCTCCTGCTGCTTTATACGTTTGGTTTCCAGCTCTTTTTCAGCCAATTGTTTTTCCTGTTTCAGAATTTTTTTCTGCTGCAATGAGATTTGACGCTCCTTTCTGCGCTTTTGCAACACCAACAATCCCCCCACTATGATTAATCCAACCAGAATAAAAATTATGTAATAATACTGCGTTTCTCTCCATTTAAGCTTCTCTTGCTCATGGGTAAGCAACTCAATTTTTTGCTCTTTACGAATGTTTTGATACTTCGATTCCATATTGGTAAGCCTTGTGCTTAGCAAACCCATTTCGAGGCTGTCCTTCATTCGTGAATAATCCTCAAAATAGGCCAGTGCTTTGGCAGCATTTCCCCGCTTTTTGTTAATTTTGTAAAGCTGCAACAAACTCTCGTTTATTACTATTGATTTTTTTGACTCGAAGCCCAACCTTAAGGCATCATTCAAATATATTTCAGCCGAATCAAGCTTGCCGAGGCTGATGTAGTATTTACCCAACGACAACATAATGCTTGCTGTTTGAGATGAATCGCCCAGACTAAGGTAAATTCTCCGTGCGTTAATTAACCTTTTATAAGCTTCTTTGGCTCTTCCCGATTCAATCAACGCCAAACCAATATTTTCGTCAGAAGTAGCTACTCCGTCATCTACACCTATCTTTTTATAAATACGCTTTGCCTCACGGAACAGCATAATGGCCGAATCGTATTTTTTATCAAACTCAAGATAGATGGTACCCAACGATAAAATGTCGTCGGCATAGCCAAGACCTTTATTTTTATCCAATTGCAATGCCCTCAAAACATGCTCCTTACCCTTTTCTTCATCTTTCATATCAAGATAGAGGTTGCCAATATTGCTGTGTGTCATTATAAGCCCTGCTGTATCGTTTGTGGCAAGATAAAGCTCCAAGCTTTTTGAAAAATAGTCGATGGCTTTTAAAGGCTTGCCAATTTGACTATACAAATTACCCAAATTTTGGTAAGCTCCGGCAAGGTTAAAAGTATCCTTTAACTGCTTTCGTATTGCAACAGCTTTCAAACCATATTCAACGGCCATATCGAAATTACTTTTCCTGCGTTCAATTACACATAACAAATTATTGGCAAACCCCTTGCCCCAAAGTGAATTTACTTTTTCGGCAACCTCCAGCCCCTTAACGGCATAATATCCTGCAGAATCATATCTCCCGCCCGAAAAAAGTGTTACCGCCATAAATAAATAGGTTTTAGAAGCTTCTTCGGTCAGTACATTATTATGTTCCACCATGTCAACAGCCTTTTTACTATAATTATATGCACTGTCCAACGATACCTGCCAAAACTCCTTTGAAAGTTTATTGAGTTTTAATAATTGCCGGTCAACAGGATTACTAACGTTAGCCTGAGCAATAACATTATCAATAGCTATGCTCAATAAAAAAACAGCTACCCATTGTAAAATAAAACCGATGTTCCTTTTTGCAAAAGATTTCATAAAAGTTGATTTCCAACAAAAGTAATGAATACCCGACTATAAAAACCGTAAATCTTTAATAAATAATTTAACTAACACATATTCTGTAGTATAAAAATGAAATGCATCCTTTTTTAATACTGTTTTTAGCATCTATGCATCCTTTTTTAATACCCTTAGTATTTGTTTTCCGCCTAATTCGTATGCTTATTTGCCAAAAAATTAAGCGTTATGGAATGTTTGATATTCACGCACAATGAAGGAGTATCTTTTCACTTTAGTGAGATTATCTCCAACGGGGCTATTGAGTTGATGTACGAAAACTCAGGATTAAAACTAAAGTGTCCCATCGACAATACAAATTTTTTACGCCTCTCCTCCACCCTGTTCACCGACAGAGGAAATGTGGAGGTACGGGTTATTAACAACCACACCCTCATCAAAAAGAAAAAGATTACCAGTTTTACTTAATACACAGCATCATGAAAAAACATGTATCACTTTTAAAAACAATTGCATTATTGCTATTTGTTACTTTAGCACTTTCATCAAAAGGACAAGTTAGTGTTAACACTACAGGTACAGCAGCGCATCCTTCAGCTATGCTGGATGTATCGTCAACAAACAAAGGGCTGTTGATACCGAGGATGACCCTTGCAGAACGCAATGCAATTTCAAACCCAACCACAAGTTTGTTAGTATATGTTACCAACGACAGCACTTTTTATTTCTACACCAACAGTGGCTGGCAAAAGCTTGGGAACGGAGTTAACGGATGGTCGGAGACCGGCAACTATATTTATACCCTTAACGATAGCGTTGGCATAGGTACCGATACGCCGGAGGCTCCGCTGGAAATATACGGGCGCATTTCGCAAAAAGGTACCGGCATGTCGGTTTTTCTTGGCGAATCGTCCGGTGAAAATGATGACGGAACAAATAATGCCAATGTTTTTGTCGGTTATCAGGCCGGTGTACAAAATATAAGCGGCAGCAACAATGTGGCAGTTGGGTCAAAAGCGCTTCTTGACAATAAAAAGAGCAATAACAATATAGCCGTTGGAATTTACGCACTTAGTAGCGACACATCCGGCAGTAGCAATGTCGCCATCGGTGCGAATGCTCAAAAGCACTTATTAAACGGATACTCAAATGTTGCCATCGGGGTATCTGCATTAGAGTATAACAAATCAATTAACAACACAGTTGCCATTGGCGATTCCGCACTCTTTTACAATGGAGTTTACGACGCCACCCCCTATCCAATAAACAATGTGGCCATTGGATCAAAAACACTGTTTAATAACCATTCTGGAAAAAACAACACGGCAATAGGATACAACTCCCTTTACTCCAATTATTCAGGCTGGGGAAACAGTGCAATTGGAAACAATGCTTTGTACTCCAACACAAACGGTTATTATTGCACAGCGGTTGGTAACCTTGCTTTAAGTAGCAACACAAGCGGAATTTATAATACAGCCATAGGAGTTAAATCGTTAGACAGCAATGTTACGGGAAATTACAATACTGCATTGGGATCCTATGCGCTGCTATCTAACGTATCCGGTAATTACAATATTGCAATCGGATACCGAAGCACTTATTCAAATAAAACAGGCGAAAATAATATTGCAGCCGGAACCTATGCGCTTTATTCATTGAAATCGGGAAACAACAACATTGTTTTTGGCGAGGGGGCTGAACGCAACGACACTACCGGCTCGAATAACATTGCCATAGGAAGAAGTGCACTCTATGGCAACGCTCATCTTAACGATTTGATTGCCATTGGCGATTCTGCACTGTCGGCAGTAGGCGGTTCGTCCAACTATCTGGGAAAAAGGAATATAGCCATTGGAAAATCTGCCCTTATGTACAATTATATTGGCGAAAACAATTTGGCTGTAGGCTATCAGGCACTAAAAACAAATACAGGAGGGTCGAATACAGCTCTCGGAGCAAATGCATTGAGTCTCAATACCCAATCGAAAAATTTAGTTGCTGTTGGCGATTCGGCACTTTTTAACAACAGTAAAACCGGCCAGTATTGGTGGGCAAATAATAATACCGGAATAGGCTCTAAATCGATGTTGCATAATATTAACGGTGGCGGAAATACTGCGGTGGGATACAGTTCATTATTAAACAATACCGATGGAAAAAACAACACGGTTACAGGAACAGAATCGCTGAAACTAAATGTAGAAGGAGATAATAACATTGCCATTGGCTACCGGGCAGGATATTCCTCAACAGGAGATGGAAATATTTTTCTTGGCTATCAGGCCGGATACAACGAAACGGGCAGTAACAAACTGTACATTGCCAATTCAAACACATCGACACCGCTTATTGGAGGTGATTTCAGTACAAACGAGGTGGATATTAACGGGCAGCTTAAAATAACAGGTGGCAATCCCGGAAACGGCAAAATTCTGGCTTCCGATGCAAACGGTATTGCCTCATGGGTGGATGGTACTACTGTAAACGGTGGCGGATGGACTTTGGGGTCTTCAATAATTTACAACTTATCATCTAATGTGGGAATAGGTACGCCCAATCCCACGGAAAAACTTGAAGTGAACGGACAGGTTAAAATAACAGGTGGCAATCCCGGCAACGGCAAGTTTCTGGCTTCCGATGCCAATGGTAAAGCATCATGGGAAATACCAAACCACGTGGTAATGTATGATGCCGACAGCAACACGCTGATTCAAACTGAGAAAACCACAAACGACGACCAGATACACTTTACCTTGGGAGGCACAAATTATTTTACCATGGAACAAGGACGAATCTCCGTTTTCAATACCGGCGGGTCCATTTTTCTGGGTGATAACGCGGGTGCACATGATGATTTATCAGACCGAAGAAATATCTTTATCGGACACTATGCCGGATATCTTGATGTTACCGGAGATCACAACATCGGTATAGGATATAAATCGTTAAAGTACAACGATGCGGGAAGCAATAATACCGCCGTAGGCTCTTATAGCCTATACAGCAATACAGGCCAAGGCAACACTGCATTGGGATCGTACGCACTTAAGCAAAACGAGAACGGGATGCAGAATGCAGCAGTAGGTTACCAGGCATTAACCAGAAATAACATAGGCTTTTCCAATAGTGCATTTGGCGCAGGTTCAATGCTTTACAACACTTCAGGAAGTTCCAATTCTTCCTATGGAGCTTTTGCATTGGTGAAAAACACTACCGGCAGTAAAAATACAGCAAGTGGTGCAGAAGCGCTGACAAATAATACGACAGGTAATTATAATATTGGCATGGGTTATAGAGCGGGCAAAAACTTAACCAAAGGCTCCAACAATATTATAATTGGGTATAACATTGACGCACCGGTTGACTCGGCAGATTATCAATTAAATATTGGAAACCTCATTTTTTCAAACGGAATAGATGGCCAAGACAGCATCGTGTCGTCGGGAAACATTGGTATAGGAGTTAAGAATCCCACAGCAAGGTTAGAAGTAAACGGGCAGGTAAAAATAACCGGTGGCAATCCCGGTAGCGGTAAAATACTTTCATCCGATGCCGATGGTGAGGCTTCGTGGGTAGATGGCGCCACAGTAAACGGTGGAGGCTGGAATGTTAACGCTTCTTATATTTATAACACCTCGCTAAATGTGGGTATTGGCGACGACCATCCTCATGCCCGGCTGGTTGTAGCCGGAAAGATTTATCAGCAGGCAGTAGGAAAGTCAGTTTTTCTTGGATACGAAGCAGGGTTGTCGGACGACCTGAGCGACAATAAAAATGTTTTTGTAGGTTACGAAGCCGGAAAGAAAAATACCACAGGCTATCACAACTCGGCAATGGGATATAACGCCTTATTAAACGACACCACAGGGCATGGCAATACGGCTGCCGGCTACGAAGCGCTTCAAGATAACGTTACAGGTTACTACAACACCGCAGTTGGTAAATATGCCCTGTCAAACAACACCTCCTATTTCAATTGTACCGGTATAGGTTACAACGCACAGGTTACTTCCAATAACACAATAAGATTAGGCGATAACAATATAACGTGGATTGGTGGCCATTCTTCATGGCACAATACTTCTGACGGCAGATTTAAAAAAGAGGTATCGGGTAACGTACCCGGATTGGATTTTATATTAAAGCTACACCCTGTTACTTACAAATGGGATATTAAATCGTTGAACCGCTACACAGGAGTGGAACAAGCAGACGAAACCGGTATGCCTGGAGATGACAATCAGGTACACACCGGATTTATTGCTCAGGAGGTAGAGAGTGCAGCCAAAGCAACGAACTTCGACTTTGATGCCGTACACACCCCGCAAAACAGCCACGATACCTACTCGCTGGCTTATGCCGAGTTTGTAGTACCGTTGGTAAAGGGTATGCAGGAACAACAAAAAATGATTGAACAACTTCAAAAACAAAACCGAGAATTAATGAAAAGATTGGAAAAATTAGAAAAGAAAAACAATAACCAAAGGTAGGAAATTTGGTTTTTCCGGCAGCGGAGTTTAAATTTTTGTACCAACCGTTAAAAAACAGATATTATGAAAACCTTTATTATTTTTCTTACAGTTTTAATTACCTCTGTTAGCATATCCAATGCGCAGGTAGCCATAAACAGCGATGGAAGCAGCGCCAATCCTTCAGCCATGCTGGATGTATCGTCAACAAACAAAGGGTTTTTGGTTCCCAGAATGACACGGCAACAGCGCGAATTAATTTCAAATCCTGCCAATGGATTGTTGGTTTTTGAAACTGATAACCCGACTATGGGATTTTACTATTTCGATGGTAACGTATGGAAGAAGCTGGAAACAGGCGGTTTAAACTGGGGCTTGCAGGGTAACAGTGGAACCAACTATGACAATTTCATAGGCACTACCGATGCTATCGATTTAAACTTCAAGGTAAACAATATCAACACTTTGCGCATTACCCAAAAGGGCCAGTTGGAAACAAGGGGAACAGGTTTTTCGGTTTTTCTTGGCAATAATGCAGGCGAACATGACGACTTATCCAATAACTTAAATGTTTTTGTGGGCTATAATACCGGTTTTGCAAACACTACCGGAAGCAGAAACACCTCTGTAGGATCTTATTCATTATGGAAAAACAGTATTGGGCAGTTAAACAGTGCATTTGGTTCAGATGCGCTTTCAGACAACCTTGACGGGTCAAACAATACGGCAATAGGAGGCTTTGCACTTAAGCGACACAAAACCGGAAGCTATAATGTGGCACTGGGAAGTGATGCCATGAGTTTTGATACATCAGGGAGCGGCAACGTAGCTATTGGCTCTCGAAGTTTACTTTCCAGTACTTCGGGTTGGAACAATACCGCCGTAGGTTATGATGCTCTTTCATACAATACTGTTGGAAATAACAATATTGCCTTGGGACTTGGTGCAGGCAGCAACATTACCAAAGGTTCCAACAACATTGTAATTGGATACAATATTGATGCGCCGGTTGATACGAATAATTATCAACTAAACATTGGAAACCTTATCTTTTCAAACGGGATTGATGGCCAAAATTCAACCCTCTCAACAGGAAATGTTGGCATAGGAGTAACAAACCCGGCGGCAAAGCTGGATGTGAACGGCCAAATAAAAATTTCGGGTGGTTCGCCGGGAACAGGAAAGGTATTAACATGCGATAACAACGGCCTTGCAACATGGGAAACGCTGACAGTTGTCAATAACGAGCTTTACGATACCGACAGCAACACATTAATACAGGTTGAAAAAAACAGCAATGAAGATATAATACGCTTTAAAACAGGAGGAACCGAACACCTTACTCTTGACAACGGCAGGATAAACATACTCAACACCGGCCAGTCGGTTTTTATTGGAGAAGGTGCCGGAAATAGTGATGATCTCTCGAACAACTATAATGTTTTTACAGGGTATCATGCCGGGTATTCCAATACAATAGGAAATAAAAATGTTGCCTCAGGATACAAGGCGCTCTATTCCAATACAACATCAGGTACTAATAGTGCATTCGGATACAAAGCACTATTTGCCAACGTGTACAACGGTAAAAATACGGCAATCGGCTGCGAATCTCTTTTTTTTAATCTCGCTTCTGACAATACGGCAACCGGTTATAGATCACTCTATTCGAATTTAGACGGATACAATAATAGCGCATTCGGCTCCAAAGCATTATCGGCTAACACATCAGGTTCCGGCAATACTGCCTGTGGATCTAAAGCGTCAACCTCAAATACGTCAGGTTATGCAAACAGCGCATTCGGCTACCGCTCTCTTGACAACAACCAAACGGGATATCAAAATACCGCCATTGGTGCATGGGCGCTACAAAATACTAACGGAAGCTATAATACGGCAATGGGGTGTTCTTCAGCATTTCAAAATTATACAGGAAGCAGGAACACCTCAGTAGGGAATTATTCTCTTTATAGTAATTATTCAGGTAATCGCAATACCGCCATTGGAAACTCTGCTTTGAAACTAAATCAATATGGTAGTTACCTTGTGGCTGTCGGTGATTCGGCACTCTACAACAACGGAGACGGGAGCAACAGCACTTTAGGACTTTATAACACTGCAGTTGGCGCGCAATCCCTTATTACAAACACAACAGGAAATTACAATACTTCGCTTGGATATAATACCGATGTGCTGTCATCCGGACTGAATTATACAACAGCGTTGGGAGCAAATGCACATGTGGCGGTAAGCAATGCACTGGTGCTCGGTGGAACAGGCGACGCTTATGTTAAGGTGGGCATTGGCACTGTCGCACCGTATTATCTTCTTGATGTTGTTTCACCTCCATCTTCAGATGCTACTATTCGGGTACTTTCAGATGATGCGCACAAATCAAGCCTCAAACTATTTGAAAGTGGAAATTACGGGTATGAATTTCAATATAACGGGAATGATGATAAACTTTATCTATGGTCACGTAATTTTTCCGGTAACGAAGGAATACGAATGACGTGGCTTAAAAACGGAAATGTTGGTATCGGAACCGAAACGCCTTCATACAGGCTTCAAATCGGCAATGCCGGCGATGGAAGCCAGGCCCGAGCCAATGCGTGGAATACCTTCTCCGATAAGCGATGGAAAACCAATATCGTATTAATAGACAACCCATTAAAGAAGCTTCAAAGCATTAACGGGTATTATTACAAATGGAAAAACGGTACGGACCAATCAACACAGGTGGGTGTTATTGCACAGGAAGTGGAAAAAGTACTTCCCGAAATTGTTTCAACCGATAATGAAGGGTATAAGTCGGTGGACTACTCAAAGCTGACCCCGTTACTTATTGAAGCCGTAAAACAACAGCAAAAAACCATTTCAGAACAAAACAAGCAAATATTACAGCTTCAGAAAAAAATAGCCGAAATAGATGCTATAAAGCATGATTTGGAGACATTGAAAAAGAAACAAACCAACAGGTAGGAACTTTGGTTTACCCCGGCATCAGCATTAGGCTGATGTCAGGGTTATTAATAATTATACCAATTGTTATTCCAAATTTTGATTGGGAATTTGAAATTTATCCCGTCCCGAAAACTTTCTGTAAAGGAGTAAATGCCACCGACCTACCATCCTTCGGCTGGTAAACGGCGGGCAGGTAGTACAGCAAAACAAGCAAAATGAGTGCCCGAATGAACGAT
Source organism: Bacteroidales bacterium (assembly GCA_027011095.1). Lineage (GTDB taxonomy): Bacteria > Bacteroidota > Bacteroidia > Bacteroidales > F082 > B16-G9. Next base: position 8,291 of record JALVAQ010000403.1, on the reverse strand, counting down.
ACGGACAGACAGAAGCGCCTGAACGACAGGGATTATGGTTGAGACGAACGTCCGTTCGTCTCAACCCGTCCGTTCGTCTCAACCCCTGCAATCTTTTAATATTTCTGTTATACTGAATAAAAAAGGCCTGCCGCGCCAAAAGGGGCACAACAGACCTGCCAAAACCAAATTTCCTACCTTTGATTTATTATTTTGACAACAGCTTTTCAAGTTTTTCAACACGCTGTTTTAAAGTTTCCATTTCGTTAAGTTGTGCTTTTAAACCGGCAATGGTTTGTTGCTGCTGTTCAATTTTAGCCTCCTGCTCCTGAACTGCTTTTACAAGCGGCACTACAAACTCGGCATAGCGCAAACCGTAATAGTCATTTTTGTTTTTGGGTTTGTCCACTCCCGAGAAATCATATCCCAGCGATAGTGCAGCCTTTTCCACTTCCTGGGCAATAAATCCTGTTCGCAATTGTTTTGTAGATTCAGCTGCAGCTGCCCTGATTAGGGGATCATTTCTATACTCTTGGGCAATGCCTGTAAATTCATCCAGTTTTTCCACATCAAGATGATAGGTAACAGGCCTTAATTTTTTAATAAACTCAAGCCCGGGCACGTTTTCGGCAACATCGAATTTAAATCGACCGTCAGAAGTATTAGTCCAATTTTGAGGCCCTCCGATACTGGTTACATTATGCCCAATACGCACCTGGCTATTTGCCGTAATGGCCACTGCATCCCCCAAAGCTGTTGAATTAGAATAATTACCTGTTTGATAAGCATAATGCCCGAGTGCTGTATTCCAATGGCCGTCAGTTACTGCTTCCATAGCTTTATACCCAATGGCTGTATTGTCGTAGCCGGTGGTATTGGCTGTTCCTGCGTTGTAACCGACAAAAACATTGTAGTTATTCGAAAGATCATCGCTACTCCCTGCATTTTCACCAAGAAAAACCGACTGGCCCGTTGAGGTTTGCCAAATATGCCCTGCCACATCTAATTTTTCACCCGGGGTTAACGTGCCGATACCAATATTTGAAGTTGCGTTATAAACCGTACCGCCTGACACTGTCCACCCTCCGGCACTTATTGTGTCGCCACTTGCCCAGGATGCATTACCCAATGCATCAGAAGTTAAAATGTTACCCAACGCCGGTGATCCTCCTGTAATTTTTATGGTTCCGTTTATATCAACCCGTCCTGCATCAAAATCACCACCAATTAAGGGAGCAGATGTGTCAGAATTAGAGATATACAATTTGTTGTTTCCCGATTCATTGTAACCGGCTTGATAACCAATAAACACATTGCCACCACCAGTAGAAAAACGTCCTGCATCCCGGCCAACAGCTGTATTCTCGCTACCCGAAATATTTGAATACAAAGCACCATATCCCATAGCCGTGTTGTGGTTTCCTCCATCATTTGAAAAAAGTGCCAGGTTTCCCACGGCACTGTTATAGCTTCCTTGTGTATTGTTGAATAATGCTTTGCTTCCCATGGCACTATTGGAATTTCCTGTAGTATTATCATGCAACGAATTATAACCGATACTGGTGTTGTAATACCCTGTTGTATTGGCATATTGTGATTTTGAACCCACTGCCGTATTATCTGTTGCCTGATAGATACCCGTTGCACCCGTTCCATTGTTATAAAGTGCCGAATCACCAATGGCAATTAAATTGGAACGAAAAAAGTTGTTGTACAAAGTATGTGTTCCAATCCCAATATTTGAATAACCTGATGTATCGTTACCAAGTGCTCCGTAACCTAAAGCAATACTATTATTTCCTGTTTTATTTGAATATAATGCAGCATATCCAATTGCCACATTATTATCTCCGGAATTTTGTGCCAATGTATATTGCCCAATACCAACATTATCATCACCTGAATTAGAATATAAAGCATTATAACCGGCTGCAAAATTGTAATAATCATTATGACTGTTTGTCATGCATCTATATCCAATAGCAATATTGTCACCTCCTGCTATAGCATTTTCGCGAGCTAGTGCTCCTATTATTGTGTTCCCGTCACCTCTGTATGAATAATACCCTGCCTTATAGCCAATAGCTGTATTATAACTTTCTGGCCCGTGGTTCTTCATCGCTTTTGCACCTATAGCCGTATTATTATAGGGAAAAATATTACCTACAATTGTATGTTCATACCTACATTCGTAAAGCGCTGAATCGCCAATTGCAACATTATTAACACCTCCTACCAATCTGGAAAGTGCATTGGTACCCAAAGCTGTGTTAGAACGTCCTGTATCACATGTCATTCCGGCATTATATCCAACAAAAACATTTCTATTGTCACTAAAGTCATCATTTAATCCGGCATTAAAACCCAGTAAAGTAGAATAACCTGTTCCATTTTCTGAAATTCTTCCAATTACCTCCAATGGAGCCTGGGGTACAGAAGTACCAACGCCAACACTGTCAGCAAGTGTATAAATGTAATTGCCCGAAACCGTCCATGGCCCTATTTCTCTGGAATCCACAAAACTTACCTGCCCTGCTCCATTAGTTTGCAAAACCTGATTGGCATTTCCGTCAATATCCGGCAAAAGATACCTACCGGTATCAAAAGACCCAATGGAAACTTTTCCGTTCAAAAAAGTAGTGTCAATTTCAAGATTTCCTAATGTAACAGTGTGCGACCCGTGTCCAATGGCATGGTATCCTATTACTATTTCATTTGTGTCCTGATTACTCAGTGCCTTTGTGTTGGTGCCGATAAAAATACTTCCTTTGGCATCTGTAAGCGATGTGGTACTATCCGACAAATACCGGCCTGCCCATGTTCCAATTCCTATGGTTGAAGCACCATTATGAATATAGGTTAACACTTCATATCCGATGCCTATATTGTCATATCCATCATAATTTGACAAAAGAGACTTATAACCAAGCGCTACATTTCTAAAGCCATTTGAGCTGGTAAACAACGACTTATGGCCAACGGCAGTATTGTAATTGGCATGTGGGAAAGGGCCCCTCTCTCCATTATGATACAATGCAGAGTCTCCAATTGCAACAAGATAGCTGTTTGTTTTGTTGTTATATAATGCACGGTTGCCTACCGCAATATTGTCATTACCCGTGGTATTATTGGTCAATGCATAAGCTCCAAAAGCCGAATTGTAATATCCGCTTATGTTATTATACATATTCCAACTTCCAACAGCTGTATTTCCAAACCCGTTTTCCAATTTTTTAAGCGTGTTGGTTCCAATTGCTATATTGTTTGAACCAAGAGTACTTGTATAAAGCGCATTTAGGCCAATGGCAACATTACTTCCATACTCCACATTACTATATCCTGCATTTTCACCAATAAAAACATTATAATTGTTGTATCCGAGGGTTTCGCTGTTCCCGGCCCCTTTTCCAAGGAAAACGGAATGACCTGTACCTGTTTGCCATATATGGCCATGTACATCCAGGGTGGCTCCGGGACTTTGGGTTCCAATACCTACCCTTTTTACAGCGTTATAAACTGTATCTGCTGTCACTTCCCACCCGTTTAACCCTTTTGAAAAGCTTTTCCAAGCGTTCTTTTCATAAAAGTAAAATGTGCTGTCGTCTGTTACAAAAACCATCAACCCCTGTGCGGGATTGTTAATTGCATCGCGTTGTGTGGCTGTCATGCGCGGGATAAGTATCCCGGCCGTATCTGATTTAACATCAAGCATGGCCGAAGCATCACCGCTGCTTCCATCGGTGTTAACGGCTACCTGCGTAAAGCCTGTGAGCGTTGAAACCACAATAATTAAAGTAAGTAGTAATTTTTTCATAATAGTTTATTTGAATGATTTCTGTTAATATAACAAGGTAATTATTTTCTTACAATATTCATCGACTTGGTAATGTGTTCTCCGTCGCAATCTATTTCAAGATATACCGTCCCTTTTAGATTACCATTTGATATTTTAGTAAAATTGGTATTGGAAAACGAACGAGATGAAACAGGCTTGTGCTGCCTGTTGGTAAGCATAACAGTTCCTTTTTTTATAAGCTTATCAAACTGGATAAATATATCCTCGCCTATGGCATAACTTAGTATCATATTTTTGGCTATAATTAGTCATACAAAAGAAGCCCCTTTAAAAGGTAAAAACAAGAAAAAGAGGTCATCAAAAGGTCATCATTCAAATATTTTATTCGATAAGTAGAAAATTGAAGCACTCTTGCTAAATTATAATACAGAAACGCTACCATATTGAATATCAATCATTATACGATGTATACAACATTTTATTAAGCTGTTTTAGGCTGACCTGTCGTCAATTTTACTATTTTTACAAAAACATCATCGTCATCAATGAGCGGAAAAAGGATTACTCTATTTATTTTTGTCAGTATGGTTTTTGTTTTAACAACCATGGTAAAAACAGTGCTTTGTTTACCGCAGGAAACAGGCCTGTCGCATGCACAATACCACTCAACCTTTGATGACCTTATCCAAAAAATTGAAGCCGAACAAGAGAGCAACACTCAACAGGCGTTAACCGACAGTAAACAAGCCCTCCAGAGAGCACAAAACAGCCGCAACAATAATTGGTTATTACAGGCCTATTACGAAACAGGTAAAGCTTATTATTTGCTTGGCTATTTGGACTCGTGCTATTATTATGCAACTCAATCGCTGGCACTTAACATACCAAACGACACCATAACAGCCGATATCTACACCCGGTTAATCATATTGGAAAGAAACTACGGCCATTATGATAAAGCTGTTCAAATGGGAGACAAAGCATTGGTGTTGTATAGAAAAACAGGAGATTCGGCGGGCGTGGCTGAAGCCATGTTAAACAGAGCCAATGTTTACCGGTTTCAGGGAAAATTCAAATACGCCCTGAACGATCTTTTTACCGTTTTAAAAATATATGAATTGCAGCACGATTCAAGTCACATTAGTCGCACAATAGGGAATATTGGCAATCTCTATATGGATATAGGCAAACCTGAAAAAGCCAAAAAGTATCTTTTAGAAGCAATAAAATATGCTACCTTTCTCGGCTACGACACCCGCTATGCCGACCCGCTTAACAATTATGGCGCACTTGTTTATGACGAACAAAAATATGACTCGGCCTATTTTTATTTTGATTCGGCCAAACGAATTTACGAAAAAACCGGAAAACCCGATGCCATTGCCACCGGATATGAAAATGTTGGCGTTACGCAGGTGTATTTGAATCAAAAGGAACAAGGATTTAAAAATCTGCATCATGCCTATAGGATATTCGACTCACTTAACCTGATAAAAGACAAAGTAAGTGTACTGCTTGACATGGGACTGGCTTTTAAAAAGACGGGCAACAACGACTCGGTAATCTATTATTATTTAAAAAGTTATGAGCTGTCAAAAGCCATTGGATATAACTATGGCAAAAAACTCTCATTATTCAATCTGTATCAAACCACAAAAAACATCGGTAATTATAAAAGTTCACTAAAATGGCATGAGCTATACACAAAACTAAAAGACAGCCTCGAAAGCGAAAATCTCCAAGAAAACCTTCAGGAACTGGAGGCAAAATACCAAACGGTAAAACAGGAAAAAACTATTTTAGAATTACGGGAAAAAGAATTAATTGAAAAATCAAACCGAAGATTTTTATTGTCACTGCTGATTGTAGTTGTTTCTTTGACTATCTTTTTAATGCTGTTTTTTTGGCTCAAACGTAAAAAAGATATTGAGATTAACCAGCAAAAAATGCTAACCTTAAAGCAGGAAAAGAACCTGGCAGAAGCACAAATTACTCAAAAAGAACTGGAAGCGGAAAAACTTCAAACCGACATTGAGTTTAAAACCCGTCAGCTGGCCGGCCATGCACTTAATATGATTCAGAAAAACAAACTGCTACAGTCGATAAGCACTAATATTGAAGAGCGGCTGCTCTCGCCCGAATGCACTGAAAAAGAAGCTATGAAACAAATCCTCAGGGTGGTACAGCAGGGCTTAAATATCGAAAAGGACTGGGATTTATTTAAGATATACTTTGAGCAGATTAATGAGCGCTTTTTTGATAAGCTGAAAGAGATTAACCCCTCCTTAACAAGTAACGATTTCAGGCTTTGTGCTTTGACCAAATTAAACCTGAGCATTAAAGAAATGGCCTCGGTATTAAATATTTCGCCCGACAGCCTTAAAAATGCACGCTACCGTTTAAAGAAAAAACTTCACCTGCGTAGCAACGAAAGTTTAAACGTATTTATTAACAGTTTATAATAATTATTAAGATAAATTGTTTGTGATTTTTACAAATCCGCATTAGTTTTGATGCAAATTATCATCTTAAAAACAAATCCATATGAAAAAGGTTTCACACGACGCACAGAAATTTTTTGATCTGCGCGATTTTGTATTGAATGTAAACAGTTACGAAGAAGCTGTAAAGGGCTTTAAATGGCCGAGAATAACAAAATTTAATTGGGCAATTGATTATTTTGATGTTATGGCCGAAGGGAACGATAAAACGGCACTTATTTATGCCGACACAAACGGGAACGATAAAAAAGTAACTTTTGATGAAATGCGAAAGCGTTCAAATCGTGTGGCTAACTTTTTAAATGACCTCGGACTTCAAAAGGGTGACAGAGTGATGCTTATGATGGATACTTCGGTAGAAATTTACGAGTTGTTTCTTGGTATTATGAAAGCCGGAGGAGCTATTATTCCAGCCTCTACCCTGCTGTCGCCTGCCGATGTGTCCGACAGGATAGTAAGCGGTGATGTTAAATTTGTTGTTGCCCATCAAAAATACATTCCACGTGTTGACGAAGCGGGCGAAGCACTCTACCGGCTTAAGGGGTTAATTTGCGTAAAGGAACCAACCGAATCGTGTGAGTGTGAAACAAAAGAGAATGTCCCCTGCTGGGTGGATTACAACGACCACAAAAACTATGAAGATTCTTTCGAGTCGAATTTTATTACTTTTTCTTCCGATATTTTATTTTTATTTTTCACCTCCGGAACCACATCAAAGCCCAAGTTGGTAATGCATCCACATCACTATCCGGTAGGGCATCTTACCACCATGTATTGGCTCGACCTTAAGCCGGACGATGTTCATTACAACATCAGTTCGCCGGGTTGGGCAAAGTTTATATGGAGCAGCTTTATTGCACCATGGAATGCAGGATGTACCGCCTTTACCTTAAAATACGATCAGTTTGATGCCGACAAAGTTCTGGAAGCGATGGATAAATATCAAATAACAAGTTTATGCGCCCCGTTAAGTGTATGGAAACTGTTTGGGAGTAAAGACTTTACAAAATATAATTTTGCTCTTAAAAAGATGGTAAGTGCCGGAGAGCCGGTAAATCCTGAAATCAGTAAAATGGCTGAAGACCTCACCGGCATACAGCTGAGAGAGGGTTATGGCCAAACGGAAACCACTGCCATGGTAGCCACCTTTCCGGGAATGAAAACCAAACCAGGTTCCATAGGAAAAGTAGCACCCGGCTACGAAGTTAAAATATTAGATGCCAAACTGGATGAAGTTGCTCCCGGAAAAGACGGGCAAATTTGCTCGGCCATCTACCCTGTAAAACCTTTGGGTTTGCTAACCGCTTACGAAGATGCCACCCGCAACAAAAATATTTTTAAAGGTGGCTGGTATCTTACAGGTGATACGGCCTATCAGGATGAAGAGGGATATATCCACTTTGTGGGAAGGGTTGACGATGTATTTAAAAGCCTCGACTACCGTATCAGCCCGTTTGAAGTGGAAAGTGAAATAATTGAAAATCCTGCCGTTTTGGAAGTGGGCGTTATACCAACCGTTGACGATAAAAATCGAATTGTACCCAAGGCCTTTATCGTTTTAAACGACGAATACACTGCCAACCGTAAGATGGCACTTGAAATATTCCGTTTTATTCGCGATAACATGGCACCTTACAAACGTCCACGCTCGATTGAGTTTATGTCGGAGTTTCCTAAAACCATAAGCGCCAAAGTAATGCGTAAAGATTTACGGGCTTACGATGAAACACTTAAAAAGGAAAACAAAACCGGTGAGTTTGAGTTTTTTGAAAAAGAATTTGCCAAAGAGCTTAATTTGAGGAGAAGAAAATAATTTTTCTGAAGTAAATTATTGTATTTGTACTCATTATCATTAGGTTAACTTTAATAAAGTTCGATTTTATGTAATTGCCAATATCAGAAAAATTAATAAAGGATACCTGCAGTTTGACTTTCACTCAACATACGGTAACCAGCAAAGTAAAAGTAGTTTTGCTATATATAACTCCTGATACTATTTCGACTGAGTTTAAATT
>JALVAQ010000402.1 GCA_027011095.1 Bacteroidales bacterium | reverse complement strand
TATGTTTTATATACTATCAACTGCAAAACTGTAAACATTAATTTTTCAAAAATTAACGTTTTTTTAAATAAATGTTTTGGTTTTTGATATTTTTTTTACCTTGCACTGGGATTTTGTAACCCTTGATTTGTTTCAATAAATTATGTCAAAACCCTAGGAAAAGATATTGTACAAAAACATAAAAATTAAAAATTACTTGTTAAATTATTTATTCATTAACCAAAATTATCATTATGAGAAAATTTACTCTTATGCTGGCGCTCATGTCGTTTATCGGCATTCAGTTTGCGTTAGCCCAAACAAGGACCATTAATGGTACGGTTACCAGCTCCGAGGATGGAGCCGGAATACCCGGTGTTACAGTTCTTGTAAAAGGTACTACTATCGGTACAACCACCGACATTGATGGTAAGTATTCCTTGTCAGTTAATTCAGGTGCAAAAACACTTGTTTTTTCTTACATAGGAATGAAAACCCAGGAGGTTGCCATTGGTAGTCAAAATCAAATTAATGTCACTCTCCAACCTGATGTGCTGATGGTTGACGAGGTTGTGGTAACTGCCATTGGTATGACCAAGGAGAAAAAAGCCCTTGGATACAACGTACAGGATGTTAAATCTGAAGAAATTGCCAAGAGTGGTAATTCCGATGTTGTTAATGCACTGCAAGGGCGTGTATCGGGTGTTGAAGTAACCAGTTCATCGGGTGCTGCCGGTGGAGCAAATTACATCACTATTCGTGGTGCTACTTCCATTACAGGCAACAACCAGCCACTGTTTGTTGTTGACGGGGTTCCCATAGACAATTCAGTAACTGCTAACGACAACGGATCCGGTTCAGGCGATGTTGCCGGTGTAGCTCGCGGAAACAGAGCACTTGACATTAACCCCGATGATGTTGAAAGTGTTAGTGTACTTAAAGGGGGTGCTGCTACAGCACTTTATGGTAGCCGTGGTGCTAATGGTGTTATTGTTATTACAACCAAAAAAGGTAGCACTTCGGGAAGCCACAAGGTAGATGTTAATTTTAACTCATCAGTAAGATTTAGTCAAATTAGCCAGACTCCCAAGTTAAATCAAAAATATGCTCAGGGGTGGAATGGAAATTGGTACTCGGGCTTCTTTGCCTCATGGGGTCCTAAAATTTCCGAATCAGGCTACAGTAAAGACCCGGGAGTTTGGGGATATCCTGACTTTGACGTGGACGGTGCCATTGTTCCTAAAGCTGATGCTGACCCTTCGTTGGGAGACGTTAAAATTTACGATCACTTTAATTTCTTCCAAACAGGCGTTACCTTTAATAATAACATAAGCCTTTCGGGGGGTAACGATAAATCTTCGTTCTTTATGTCGGCTTCCGATATGGATGACAAAGGGGTGGTTCCTAACAACCATGTAAGAAGAAATACCTTTAAAATTTCCGGTTCTACCAAACTTGGTGATAAATTTAAAATTTCCGGAAATGCAAACTACATTATTAATGGTGGCGACAGAATTCAGCAAGGTTCAAATACCTCCGGTGTTATGCTGGGATTAATGAGAACACCTCCTACCTTTAACAATGCTGCCGGTTATGAACTGCCTGACGGTTCACAAAGAAATTATCGTCATGGCGGTGGCTACGATAACCCCTATTGGACTGCCAATAAAAACTTGTGGCAAGACCAAATTAACAGGCTTATTGGTAATATTCAGGTTGATTATTACGCAACCGATTGGTTACATTTTACATTACGTCCGGGTATCGACTATTACGGTGAGTTTGTAAAATCGTATATCGCAAAAGGTTCCAGAACAAAATCAGCGGGTTATGTGCTGGCACGCAATACACTGCATAGAGATTTTAATAACGACCTTCTTGCCTATATGAACCACGATTTTTCCGAAAATTTAAGCGCATATTTAACCGTGGGCTGGAACTTGCAGGAACGTTATAGCAATTATGTTTACGGACAAGCTGACGGATTATCGATTCCCGACTATTACAACCTGAACAACACATCCAACAATATGACCGGAGAATCAACCTTCAAAAAAAGAATGACGGGTGTATATTTTGACCTTGGTTTTAACTATAAATCGATGTTTTACTTTAATGTTACCGGAAGAGAAGACTGGTCAACCACGTTACCCGAAAAGAATAATTATTTCTTCTATCCTTCGGTTAACGGTAGCTTCATTCTTACCGAGCTTCCGGGTTTAAATGACAACAATATCCTTCCTTACTGGAAAATTTTTGCTTCATGGGCAAAAACAGCTAATGATGCTACTGCTTACCGTACATCCAATTACTATTATCAGGGTGCCATTTCTGATGGCTGGGTTTCACCTTATGGTGTTAATTTCCCCATTAGTGTTAACGGAGCTACCTACAATGGATTTAGTTTAGGTAATGTTATGGGAAGCACCGATCTTAAGAATGAAACTACCTTTACCTTTGAAGTGGGTACAAATATGAAGTTCTTTAGTAACCGATTAGGCTTAGATTTTACCTACTTTAATAATAACAGTGTAGATTTGCTTCTTGCTGTTGATATTGATCCTTCTTCAGGATTCTCAAGTGTGTATCAAAATGCAGCTTCCATGTCATCAAAAGGCTTTGAAGTTCATGCTTATGGCACTCCAGTTAAAACAAAAGCCTTTACATGGAATATCGATGTTAACTTCTCAAAATTTAAAAATGTTGTAGTAGCATTGGCTGATAACGTTGATGCTGTATTTTTGGGCGGATTCACCAGTGCTCAAATTCGTGCCGTTGCCGGTGAAGAGTATCGTACCATTTATGGATACGATTGGATTCGTGACGACAATGGAAACGTAATTATTAATGAAGCTACCGGATACCCCGTTGGCGACCCTGTTATGAAACCGCTCGGTAAAGTTAATCCCGACTGGACCATGGGTATTGCCAATACTTTCCAAATTTTTGACTTTAGCATTTATGCTTTATTCGATTTCCGTCAGGGAAATATGATGTGGAACGGAACAAAAGGTGCACTCTATTTCTTTGGCGCCCATGCCGATACAGAAAATCGTGATGATGATTATGTATTTGATGGTGTTTTAGGACATTACGATGCTGATGGCAACTTGGTTGTTAATGATGGAAGTCCTAAAAACGACATGGTTGTTAAACTGGATCAAAACTGGCGTACCAGTGGAGAAGGTAGCGGTTTTACAGGCCCATCCATCGATTATATAGAAGAAGCCAGTTGGATTCGTTTACGTGATTTAACAATTTCATACAACTTTAACAATCTGCTAAAAGATAGTTTTGTTAAAAATCTTGATCTCTATTTTACCGCTAAGAATTTGTGGTTAAACACTCCATACACAGGTATTGATCCTGAAACTAGTTTATTAGGTGCATCCAACGCACAGGGTATGGAATATTTTGATATGCCCGGTACCAAGTCCTATTTAATTGGTGTTCGTTTTGCATTTTAAAACAGTTTCTTAATAAATTTATAAAAACGAAAAAAGTATAAAATCATGAAACAAAATATTTTATCAAAAGCCGGTTTGTTCATTTTACTTGTTGCGCTCTTGTCATCATGTAACAAATGGATTGATCCGGATATGAATATTAATCCTGATGCACCAACAGTAGTGCCAATGGATTTGTTATTACCTACCATTGAAGCAAGATTTGCTTACAATATTGTTCAAGGTAATAGTAGTGAACGTACACTGTCGTTGTGGACACAACAATTAACAGGTATTGCTCGTCAGTCGCTGGCTCAAGGCGCTTACAGTTTCCGTGACGGTGATGCAAACAGCACCTGGGCCGATGTTTATTCCGGTGTATTAATGGATGCCAAACAGCTAATCGAAATGGCCGAGAAACCTGATACAAAATCAACACAATTTGAAGCAGTGGGTAAAATTATTACTGCAGCTTCTTATGGATATGCATCTGATTTATGGGGTGATATTCCTTTTTCAGAAGCCTTGCAGGGAGCTGACAATACAACTCCTAAATTCGACTCGCAGCAGGATGTTTATGCAAGTATTCAGTCGATGCTCGATGATGCAATTAATTTATTGAAAAACCCGGCTGCCGATGATGTGTTTTCATTGGATGGCGATATTATTTTTGGCGGAGATGTTAACAAATGGATTGGTGCAGCTTATGCATTAAAAGCCCGCTACGCCTTGCACCTTTCAAAAGTAAACGGCGATGCTTATGCTACCGCTTTGGGTTATTTAGATAATGCCATGGGTGATGCAAGTGGAAACGCTTACTACTATTATGCTGCGGGCAATAGCAACAATGCCAATCCGCTGTTCCTATTTATGCAGGACCGTGGCGATGTAAGAGTTAGCGATGTTATGATTGACCGTTTAAAAAACACCAGCGACCCGCGTTTGGGTGTTTATGCCTACCCAATTGGCGACACTTTGGAGGTTGACGGTGTAGTCTATCCCCCAGGCTCGTATGTAGGAGCACCTGCCGGTGTACCTTTGGAAGGAGCTTCGGCACCAGGCCCGGGTATTGCCTCAAGCGATACGAAAACACCTATTATTACCTATACCGAAGTGGCATTTATGAAAGCCGAATGTTTGACTAAAACAGGCGATGATGCCGGTGCTCAGGCTGCTTTAAAAGAGGCTGTTTCAGCTTCGTTAAATGAGTATGGTGTTTTTGATGCCGATTGGTTTGCTGCATTTAGTGCGGAAGTGGATGCTTTAACAGGAAATGACCTCTATCAGCGAATCATGACCGAAAAATGGGTTGCTTTAATGTTTAATTTCGAAGCCTATAACGACTGGAGGAGAACAGGATTTCCTGTTCTTACACCTAATCCTGCAGCCGGTGGTAAAGAAATTCCAAGGAGATTTCCTTATGCAACCGACCCGATTACCTATAATCCGAATACTCCGGCTGATGTAAGCATCTGGGATCACATTTGGTGGGATCAGTAGAATTATTCATATAAAGTATTAAATGATAGAGGCTACCGGCTTTTCTGGTAGCCTCTGTTATTATTTAAAAACAAACAAAACAAGCAAGGAAATTAAATTCATGCAGAAATTTTTGGAAAGTTTTTGCTTCCATATTAAAAAAACAATATTTTTGCTTAATAATTTTTAACAAAAAATTAACATTATGAGAAAAATTACTTTTCTGCTGGCACTTATTCTATTTGTCGGCATGAATTGGGCAAACGCTCAAACAAAAACCATTCATGGTACTGTTGTAAGTTCTGAGGACGGCCAAGGCATCCCCGGAGTTACTGTTGCCGTGAAGGGTACAACAGTTGGTACAACTACCGACTTGGATGGAAAATTTTCCCTCGATGTAAAACCGGAGTTTAAAACACTTCAGTTTTCTTACGTGGGAATGAAAACTGTGGACATTGCTTTGAGCGGTCAAACAGAAATTAATGTAACCATGGAACCGGATGTTATGCAGATGGACGAAGTGGTTGTAACCGCGCTGGGTATTTCCCGCGAGAAAAAATCGCTGGGTTATGCTGTACAGGAAGTTAAAGGTGAAGACCTTAATCGCGGTAAAAGCACCAATGTTATCAATGCAATGTCCGGTAAAGTTGCCGGTGTACAAATTACTAACAATACCAACATGGGCGGTGGCTCAAACGTGGTAATTCGTGGTGCTACATCGTTAACCGGAAATAACCAGGCACTTTTTATTGTTGATGGAATTCCTATAGTTAATGTAAATGCCAACGATGCTTACCAGCAATCAGGTAGAAGCGGATACGACTACGGAAGCCCTGTAAACGATATTAACCCTGCAGATATTGAAAGCGTTACCGTACTTAAAGGTGGTGCTGCTACTGCTCTTTATGGTTCAAGGGCAGCTAACGGTGTAATTTTGATTACCACTAAAAAGGGAACCAGAAAAAAAGGAGGTCTTGGAAAGAATTTCCGTGTTGAGTATAATAACAGCACATTGTGGCACTCAATGGATAAGAGTACTTTTCCAAAATATCAGCAAAACTATGGAGAAGGCTATGGACCATATTATAGTGGTCCTTTAGCTGGTGAGACAACACCTACAGATTATACAGGATTGTACCACTATGATTTTGATGGTGATGGTACGTTGGATTATGTAACCCCAACCACAGAAGACGCATCCATGGGTTCCCATTTTGATCCGAATTTGATGGCTTTCCAGTGGGATGCATTTTATCCTGAGTTACCTACTTATATGAAAAAGTCACCTTATGTAATGGGTGCTAACGGACCTGATTACTTTTTCAAAACAGGTTACACTATGACCAACAGCTTAGCTGTTTCTTCAGGAAGTGACCATGGTGCTTTTCGTTTGGCTTATACCAATACAAGTATTGGTGGTATTATGCCCAATGCCAGCGAAAATAAAAATATCTTAAATATTAGCGGGTCAACCGATGTAGGTAACAAAATTACAGTTAGTGCTGCCGTTAACTACTACAATATTAAAACTGTCGGTCGTAACCATACAGGTTATTCCGATAATATTCTTTCTTCATTCCGCCAGTGGTTTAACCTTGGTGTTGATATGAAAGAGCAGGAAGATTATTATAACATGACCGGAAAAAATATTACATGGAACCCCGTAAGTGAAAACAACCTTAATCCAATTTATTGGGATAATCCATACTGGCAGAGATATGAAAACTATCAGTCTGATGTAAAAAACAGGGTAATGGGTTTTGCCAAGGCTGACTGGGATATTCTGGAAGGTCTTAAATTCACTGCAAAATACTCGCTTGATACCTATAGCTATTTAATTGAAGAGCGTAAAGCTGTTGGTTCGGTAGCAGGTGAATTTGGTGTTGGCCGTCCTGATGTTCAATCGGGTTATGCCAGAAAAACACTCGACTTTACCGAAACCAACTTCGATATGATGTTGAAATACAACAAATATCTTACCGAAGATTTCAATATCAATTTATTGGCAGGTTCTAACTTTAGAAGAACCTCACTTGAAGAAGTTTATGTTTCAACAAACGGCGGACTGGCTGTTCCGGGAACTTATGCTCTTAGTAACAGTGCTTCACCAATGCTTCCTCCTGTTGAGTCTTATGAGCCTGTAGGCGTTAATGGTTATTTTGGTAGCTTAAGCTTAGGTTGGAAAAACATGCTTTACTTAGACGGAACATACAGATATGACGTTTCTTCTACCTTGCCTGTTGACAACAGAGCTTATGGATACTACGGTGCTTCATTAGGTTTTATTTTCTCTGAATTGATACATGCAGATTGGTTGAATCACGGTAAAGTAAGGTTTAGCTACTCACAAATTGGTAACGATGCTCCATGGGGAAGTACAGCAAATGCATACAATGTTGTAGCACCATTCGGAAATGTTACACTTGCCAGCATGCAAACCATTAAAAAGAATCCTGACCTGCTTCCTGAAATTTCATCAACAGTTGAAGGTGGTCTTGAGATGAATATGTTTAAAAACCGTATTAGATTAGACCTTTCACTTTATAAAACCAATACAGTTAATGCCATTATCCCTATTTCGCGTTCAACAGCTACCGGATACAGGGCAGAGTATAAAAATATTGGTGAAATGGAAAATAGAGGTGTGGAAATCGCTCTTGGCTTAACAGCTGTATCCAAAAAGAATTTTACCTGGGACATTAACTTTAACTGGTCAACCAATAAAAATAAAGTTATCAGTCTGGGAGAAGGAATTGATAATCTTCAATTGGCAAGATTACAAGGTGGTATTTCAATTAATGCCCGTGAAGGTGAAACCTATGGCGTAATTCAGGGTACTGATTTTGTTTATGCACCCGATGGAAGCCCGATTGTTCAGGGTAATGGTTATTATATGAAAACCTCTACCTCTGACAAAGTTATTGGTAATATTACTCCCGACTGGATGGCAGGAATGAACAACGTATTTACGTTTGGAAACTTCAGCGCCAGCTTCCTTATTGATATGAGAATGGGAGGAAGCCTCTTCTCATTAGACCAATGGTATGGAATGGGAACAGGCCTTTATGCCGAAACTGATTATACAAACGACCTTGGCAACCCTGTAAGAGATGCTATTTACGATAAAGATGGAAATGAACTTCTTCCTTATATCGACCTCCCCGGTTATGATCCGGCTAACGGATATGGCGCCAATAGTGGTGGTATGATTTTAGACGGTGTTACCTGGACTGATACAAATGGCGATGGTGTACCTAATGATGGTGATGAATTTAACAAAAACATCAGAAGAACCTCTGCACTTGATTACCGTGTTTGGGGTTGGTCAAGAAATCCAAACTCAAAATTTGTTTACGATGCTACATTTGTAAAATTGCGCGAAGTAACATTTAATTACAACCTTCCCAAAAAATTGTTTGAAAACAATTTTATTCAAAGTGCCAGCATTGGTTTAGTAGGTACCAACTTATGGATTATGTACAAAGCATTACCTCATGCCGATCCTGAAGCTTCACAAGCTGCTGGTAACATCCAGGGATGGCAAAGTGGTGTAATGCCTGCTACCAGAAATTATGGTTTTAATTTAAAAATTAACTTCTAACATTGATAGATATGAAAAAAATAAGTATATTATTTCTTGTTTTGACTGGTCTTATTCTTGGCTCTTGTACCAAGAATTTTGAAGATATGAACAAAGACGAGAAAAATCCCCCTGATGTTGATGGCTCATATCTTTTTGCAAATGCGCAAAAGGAGATGATGGATCAAATCTCAAACACAAATGTTAACTTAAACATTTGGAAATTAATGGCACAATATTGGACCGAAACAACTTATACCGATGAGGCCAACTACGATATTGTGAATCGTACCATTCCTGATAACCTTTTTAGAACATATTACGTTAATGTTTTAAAACCTCTTGATCAGGCTAAAAAGCTTATTTCCGAGGCTGCTTTAACAGCTGTAGAAACTGAAGTTACCAGACAAAATAAACTCTACATCATTGAACTGCATGAGATTTATGTTTACCATAACCTGGTAAATATGTTTGGTAATGTTCCTTATACGGAGGCATTAAATATAGTGGACTTTCCAAATCCTAAATACGATGATGCTGCTACCATTTATGCTGATTTGTTAGATAGATTGAATACCATTTATAATGGATTAAATGAAAGTGCTGATCCTGTTAGTGGTGATCCTGTTGGTAGCTTTGGTAGTCAGGATATAATTTATGGCGGTAATGTTGCAGCCTGGAAAAAGTTTGCCAACTCATTACGCTTGAAAATTGCTATTAATCTTGCTGATGTTGATGCTGCAAAAGCTCAGGAAAATGTTGAAGCTGCTGTTACGGCAGGTGTATTTACTTCTGCAAGTGATAATGCTTTGTTTCAATACAGGGGAAGTACACCTAATACCAACCCTCTTTATGAGGATCTTTACCTTAGCGGTCGTAAGGATTTTGTTCCTGCCAATACCATTATGGATTTGATGGAAAGCCTTAACGACCCGAGAATGGATATTTATTTCCAGGACAAGATTGATGGAGCATGGGTTCCCGGTATTTATGGTGCTAGTAATGCATATTCAAATACTTCACATATTAATGAAATTATATCTGAAAAAGCTGATTTCCCCGGTATTTTAATGACCTACTCAGAAGTTGAATTTTATATTGCCGAAGCTGCTGCAAGAGGTTACAATGTAGGCCAAACTGCTGAAGATGCATACAATGAGGCTATTCGTGCTTCATTTGCTTTTTGGAATGTTGGTGGTGCTGACGATTACATTGCAACCGTTCCTTACGATGCCAATAACTGGAAAGAAAGTATTGGAACACAGGCATACATTGCATTTTATACCAGAGGTTTTATTGCCTACACTGAGTATAGAAGACTTGATGTGCCTACCATGAATGCAGCTCCTGGTGCTGTAACCGGCGGCCCGGTACCTACCAGATTTACCTATCCTATTAATGAGCAAACATTAAATGCTGACAACTATTATCAGGCTGCCGAAGCCATTGGTGGTGATGATTTGTTAACAAAATTGTTCTGGGATAAATATTAATTATTTCAAAACTTAAAACAAAAAAAGCCGGCATTTAGCCGGCTTTTTTTATGCCTGTAGTGCAGCGTTTTGAAAAATATTGTTAAAAATTAGCAATTTGAAAAGGGCAATAACTCTTGGTTTTTGATTGCAGGAATACGAATCCGTTTAAATTATTTTATTCCATAACCCTGAAATGTTTAATTTTGACAAAAACAAAATTATGAGTCATTTAATAGCCCCTTCGTTGTTGTCGGCTGATTTTGGCAACCTCCGCCACGATATAGAGATTGTAAATACAAGTGATGCGGACTGGTTTCATTTGGATGTGATGGATGGTGTTTTTGTGCCTAACATTTCATTTGGTATTCCTGTAATTTCGGCAATTAAACGTTATGCTGAAAAACCATTGGATGTACATCTGATGATTGTTCAACCTGAGCGTTATATTCGTGATTTTAAAAAGGCTGGTGCCGATATTTTATCGGTGCATTACGAGGCGGTAACACACCTCGACCGCACCATTCATGCCATTAAACAGGAGGGGATGAAAGCAGGCGTGGTTTTAAACCCGCACACCAGTGCAATGCTGCTCGAAAATATTATTACAGTAGTTGATTTGGTTTTAATCATGTCGGTAAATCCCGGGTTCGGCGGACAAACATTTATTGAGAATAGTTATGCCAAAATTAAACAACTTAAGGAGTTGATGATAAAAAAAGGTTCTAAAGCACTTATTGAGGTAGATGGTGGTGTTAATTTGAACAATGCTCAAAAATTAGTTCAAGCAGGAGCTGACGTGCTGGTGGCTGGCAATGCAGTTTTTAAATCGAACGATATTTCAAAAACCATTCACTCCCTGAAAAATTTTCAGTAAAGGCAAGCTCCATGTGTCGGCGTTGGTTAGAACTGCAGTTATGTAGCGCAAAGGATTGATGTCAACTGCTGAGGTTTTAAAAAAGATGGGAATGGAAAGTTAACGGATTAGAATAAAGAAAGCCGCTTACAGCGGCTTCTTTTATAAAAGGTAATTATACTTTATTTTACTCTTGTCCAATAGGTTGTGCGACCAAGTAAACTTATGCCTATATAACCACGAATCTTCAGCTTGTCCTTGTTATCCTCATCCGGAAATTCCATGTAGCAGCTATAAGTTTTACCACTTTTTGGATCGTAAATTTCACCATCTTCCCACTCATCATCACCATCAAAAACAAAATCTTTTAATAGCAACAAACCCATTACCGGACGTGTGCGTAATGAAACATCTTCATTTTTATTATCTAATTTGGGCTTGCCGGTTAGCGAATCATTAGGGGTTTTTAGCCAGACAATTTTGCCATTATATTTATTCCCTGTTTTAAAAATTTCAACATGAGCATCTTTGTCTTCATTGAGCCAAACACCTACAATATCATCGGCTTTAAAATCCTGAGCCGATAGTTTTAATACCGGTGAAAGGAAAAAGATAGCCAACATGCTTAATAATAATTTTGTTTTCATACGTCTGATTTTTTTGTTGTTAATTAATATCAGTTTTGGATTGAGAGCAAAGGTAATTAAAATATTGGAAACGGCACATTCTGTCGCTTTCACATTTTTTAACGAAAATAACGGCATTAAAAAATTACTTTTGCTGTTTACTTAAATTAAAGTTTTATAGATGAAAGTTTTATCAAGAGTGTTGTTTTTGAGTGTGATTTTGTTTGTGGCGTGCTCATCTGCAGAAAATAAATTAACCGGTGTTTGGAAGGTGCAAGATGTAAAAACCGATTTTAACGAAAACACAAGTACCCCGCAAATGCTTCAGCAAATTGTTGAAATACAGAAACAAACTCATTTTAAGATTAAAAACGATTCGCTAATGGTTATTATTTCGAATAATAAAACTTACGAAGCTGTATGGTCGTACGACAAAAATACCAACGTAATTAATTATCATTTTAAAGGTGATTCACATTCGCATAAACTGGGCACCTTTGTCAGCCCCAATATTGTTTCCGAAAGTAAAACCCAATTGGGAACTATTACAACTATTTATGCTAAAGAGTAAAAACATTAATTAAAAACATTATTATGAGAAAATTATTTTCAATTTTAATAGCAGGGTTATTAGCCATAACTGTTGTTTCGTGTGGCGAAGCAAAAAAACCCAAACAGGATGGTAATTTCAATCTTCATGTAACCATTACGGGTATGCCCGACAGCACCATGGTGTTTTTAAAAAAACGTGAAGAGGCCAAATGGGTAACCGTTGATTCATCTCTGTTGTCGGCCTCAAAAGCTACGCTTTCGGGCAACATTGATTCGCCTGACGTTTTTTATGTTACTATTGCTAAAGTCAGGAGTGCTTTTCCGGTATTTGTTGAAAAAGGTGATATTAATTTTATTGCCGACAGCAAAAATTTAAGGGGCTACAAAGTTGAAAACTCTAAATCACATGCCGAATACGAAAACTTTATGGGCAATGTGCTTGGAGCATTTGATAAAAAAGTTCAGGAGTTGGGTTCTAAATATGGCGTTGCACAACGAAATGGTGACACTGCAGAGGTTAACCGACTGGAAAGTGAGTATGAAAATATTCAAAATAATAAAAAGAAGGCTATGTTGGACTATGTTAAGGAGCACAACAAAAGTGTTGTTGGGCCTTACGTAATCTATTCAAACTCATATATGTTTGATCTTGACCAGTTGGAGGATGCTGTAAATAATACTGATGGGTCACTTTCCAATAATAAGTATGTTAAATTGTTAAAAGACAAGGTGGCAACCCTTAAAAGGGTTCAAATCGGGCAACCGTTTATCGACATTACTCAAGACGACCCGCAGGGAAACCCTGTTTCGCTTTCATCGGTTGTTAAAAAGAACAAATATGTTTTGGTTGACTTTTGGGCATCATGGTGTCAGCCCTGCCGTGGCGAAAACCCCAACGTAGTTAATGCTTTTCACAAATATCACGATAAAGGTTTTACTGTTTTCGGGGTTTCGTTTGACAGAAATAAAGATAGTTGGATTAAAGCTATTCAGGATGACGGGTTGACCTGGACCCATGTTTCCGATTTGAAAGGATGGGGCAACGCAGCAGGAAAATTATACGGTATCCAGTCGATACCTCAAAATATTTTAATAGGCCCTGAGGGTAAGATTATTGCCCGAAACGTACGCGGGCAGGCTCTTCAGGATAAGCTGACAGAGCTGTTGGATTAAAGAATTTAATCTTGTAGAGGATCACGTTACCAACGCTATTTTAAAAGTTCTTAACCGGTTTTATGTTCGTTTGTGCTTTGCCTGACAGCTTGTTATAAAAGTGGTCATTGGTAATCAGAGGAGCGTAGTGAACAAGTTTCACACTGAGTGCCCGCCTGACCGGACGGGCAGGGAGTCGAAGTGTGACGTAACCACTACCTCTTAAAGGAGGAATTGTATAATAAATACTGTTTTATGAAAAAATGGTTAAAATATGCCGGAGTGCTTGACAGATTAAATCTGGTTATTTTGTTGGTGATTTTTGTTTTTTATCTTTTCTCTCTTCATAATTCGCCTTACAGCTATCAACCTCTGTTTGTGTTTGTTCCGGCAGCTTTTATTGTGTGGTTATCGGTTTTTCTGAAAAAAACCAATCGGTACAGTGGAGTAGCAAAATATTTTTTGCTTGCCTATCCGCTTATCTTCTTTTTCGTTCTTTTTGAAAGTTTTTACATGATATTGCCCTATTTTAACCTGAACAGGTACGATGAAGCATTGGCCAACATCGACTTTGCCATGTTTGGGGTACATCCTACGGTATGGATAGAGCAGTGGAACCGCCCGTGGCTAACCGATTTGTTTTATTCGCTATACATCTTCTATTTTCCCATGCCCTTGTTCATTCTTGTCTGGCTTTACAAACGACAACGATTCATAGACCTGGATAAAAGTGTTTGGATATTAATGTTAACTTATTACGGCGCTTATGTTGGATATTTTATCGTGCCGGCTGCCGGCCCCCGGTTTTATGAACCATTGATGCATTTGCAAAAAACCAATTTAGATGGCTTGGTTTTGGCGGTTCCCATCAGAACTTTCATAAATTTTATGGAGCCTAACAAACTGGATGCTTTTCCAAGCCTTCATGCCGGCATATCCTTTACAACGCTTCTTTTAATGGGAAAATTTAACCGGCGGATGTTTTGGATTTTTGTGCCCATAATTACCGGAATTATGATTGCTTTGGTATATTGTCGGTATCATTATGTTATTGATATGATTGCCGGAATTACATGGTCTTCCATAAGTTTTTACTTTGGTCAGAAATTTTATGATAAATTTGTATCGGGAAAACTTTTTCCGTTTTATGAATTAAAAAAATGACTTACAAGTTAGATTTTACAAAACACGACATTCACTATTATGTAATGCTGCTCAGTGCGCCGGTATTGCTTACACTTTATCGTTACCACGGCTATCCCCAATATTTTTACAGCTATTTTCCACAATTTATCGGACAGCCCGATGGCGATTTATATGCGCGTGCCTGGCAGTTTGTAGTGTTTTTTGTGTTGATGTTTATGGTTCCTGTAGCCTACATAAAACTGGTGATGAAGCGCCCGTTGTCAGATTTCGGGTTTGGCTTGGGCGATATAAAGTGGGGTTCTAAGTGGCTTATTACCATCCCTGTACTGGTGGTGCCGCTTATTTATATCAGTGCTAAAATGCCTGATGTAAGGGCTGAATATCCACTGGCAAAAAGTTTATTAACCGACCAAAGCCACCTGCTTGTTTACGAGCTGGGATACATTGTTTTTTATTACATCGCCTGGGAATTTTTCTTTAGGGGATTTCTGCTGTTCGGGCTAAAAGAACGATTTGGCGCAGTAAATGCCATATTAATTCAAACTATTTCGTCGTGTTTGGTGCACATCGATAAACCCGAAGGCGAAATAATAGGTTCTATTTTTATAGGTATCTTGTTCGGAATGATTGCCCTGCGAAGCCGTTCAATATGGTGGGTATTTTTGTTACATATCTCCATTGGTGTACTCACCGATTTGTTTATAATATATTTTCACTGATGAAAGCACTTGTTACCGGAGCTAACGGATTTATAGGGAGCAATGTGGTAAAGCGGCTTCTCGACGAAGGGGCAGAGGTCAATGTGTTGGTTCGTAAAAGCTCCGATT
Source organism: Bacteroidales bacterium (assembly GCA_027011095.1). Taxonomy (GTDB): domain Bacteria; phylum Bacteroidota; class Bacteroidia; order Bacteroidales; family F082; genus B16-G9. The sequence goes on along the minus strand of JALVAQ010000402.1, from coordinate 4,899 downwards.
TAAAGTTTCTTAAAAACTTAAAGGTTACCTATTTCTACGGTGATATTACCGATTATGCAACCATCGAACCTGCCATAAAGGGTGTTGATAAAGTATTTCATGTGGCAGGCCTGGCAGCTGACTGGGGGCCGTACGAAAGGTTTGAAAAGATTAACTTTAAAGGAACCATTAATGTTGCCAAAGCGGCAGCTGCTGCACAGGTTAAGCGATTTGTACAAATTAGTACAGTGGCATTTCACGGCTTTGGAAAAATAAATGTTACCGAAGATGACCCGCCGGCAAACAACCTGATACCTTATGCTGAAACCAAATGGATGGCCGAGCAGTGGTTGTGGGAATATGCCAAAGTGGTGAAAATGGAAATTACTGCTGTACGTCCGGGAAACGTGTTTGGTATTAACGATCGTACCTTTATTTCCAAATATATCGATGCCATGCTGTCTGGAAAATTTGCCGAAGTCAATCACGGGCGCAGCAAAACCTGCCCGGTTTATATCGAAAATCTGGTTGACATTATTATGCTTGTTTCAAAGGAGAAAAAAGCTATGGGTAATGCCTATCTTGCCACCGATGGTCTTGATATTACCTGGCATGAGTTTAATTCGTTGTTGGCTGAAAGGCTTAATATTAAGCTGAAAAACAGTTCTGTACCCTATGGTTTGGCCATGGCGGCGGCGAAAATTTATTATGGTGCACATACTTTACTCAATTTGAAATCGGAACCGTTTTTAACCCCCTATCGAATTAACAATGGCGGCCTCGATTATCATTTCAGCATCCTTAAACTAAAAAATCATTTTAACTACACCCCAAAGGTGGATATCTCCGAAGCGTTATCACGTACAGTTAACTGGTACCGCCACACAAAATAAATATTTATGGAATTTTTTACCTATTTGTTGTTTTTATTTGTAGTGGCACTGGTTGGCATTACACCGTTCTTTTTGTTGTATGGATTTTCAAACTTTGTATGTTTTATGTTGTACCGGGTAGTTGGCTACCGCAAAGCTGTGGTCAGGTCGAACCTTAAAAAGGCTTTTCCGCAAAAAACAGCAAAAGAATTAAAGCGTATTGAAAAAGCATCGTATAAAAACCTTGCCGATATTTTTGTTGAAGGCGTTAAAGGGTTTTCCATGAGTAAAAAATCGATAATAAAAAGGCATCGGTTTTTAAACCCTGAAATTTTTGAAAAATATTATAAGCAGAATCGGGGTGTAATTGTTGTTGCCGGCCATGTGGGGAACTGGGAATGGGGTGCTTTTTCGGCAGCATACTTTACAAAAAACATTATTGTCGGCTTGTACAAGCCGCTTTCCAATAAGTATATCGATGAGTTTGCCATCAGGTCGAGGGCAAAAGCCGGGACAATTTTAGCTTCCATAAAAAAAACAAGGCTCTTTTTTAAAGAGTATGCCAATAAACCTTCGGTATTTTTGATGGCTGCCGATCAAAGCCCGTCAAATCCTGAAAAATCAATTTGGGTTGACTTTTTCGGTGTGGATACAGCATTTCTTCATGGCCCCGAACAATATGCCAGAAAATACAACCTCCCTGTTTTGTTTTTAAATATGCATCGTATTAAAAGAGGAAAGTATGAATATTCACTGGAACTGTTAACAGAAGACGCTGACAAAACATCTCCTGGCCAAATTACGGCGCTGTTTGCTAAAAAACTGGAAGCCCTCATAAAACAACAGCCCGAAAGCTGGCTTTGGTCGCATAAACGATGGAAACACAGCAAAGGGTGATGCCGAATCTTTCTTCCCGAAAATATTATGCACAAAATTTCGTTTAAAATAGTAATCAGCAAAACTTTAGATTATTTTAGCCAAAAAATTTATTATGAGCGACGGACTGGTAATAATACCTACTTATAACGAAAAGGAAAACATCGAAAAGATTATCCGGGCAACCATGAAGTTGCCCAAAGATTTTCACATACTCATTGTTGAAGACAACAGCCCTGACGGAACTGCCGACATAGTTAAACGCCTGATTAAAGAGTTTGAAGGTAAATTGCATATTCTTGAACGAAAAGGTAAACTTGGCTTGGGAACGGCTTATATTGCGGGTTTTAGATGGGGGCTAAAAAAAGGATACAACACTATTTTTGAAATGGATGCCGACTTTTCGCACAACCCCAACGATCTTATTCGTTTACACGAAGCCATCCAAAATGGGGCCGATGCAGCCGTTGGTTCACGCTATGTATCGGGAGTTAATGTGGTGAATTGGCCCATGGGTAGGGTGTTGATGTCCTATTTTGCCTCCAAATACGTAAGGATGATTACAGGCATGGAAACCCGTGATACTACGGCTGGTTTTGTGGGGTGGTCGAGAAAAGTATTGGAAACCATCGATCTGGATAAAGTTAAATTTGTGGGATATGCCTTTCAAATAGAGATGAAATACACTGCCATTAAACTGGGTTTTAATGTGGTGGAAGTGCCCATAATTTTTACCGACCGTACCGAAGGCGAATCGAAAATGAATAAAAGCATTTTCCGGGAAGCTGTTTTTGGAGTGATTGATTTGAGGTTTAGAAGCATGTTTGGAAGAATAAAACCTTATAAATCAGCTTAAACAGATAAGGCCGGAAAAAATATTATGCCTAATAGTTTTGTTATTAAAAATGCCACTGTTGTTAACGAAGGCGAAAAATTTACTGCCTCTGTATTTATTTCGAATGGTATTATTGAAATAATTGACAGAACCAATAAGGAAATTCTTCCCAATAAATACGAAGTGATAGATGCCCGCGGGTTGTTGTTGCTTCCGGGTGTTATTGACGACCAGGTGCATTTTCGTGATCCGGGATTAACTTACAAAGCTGATATTTATACTGAAAGTAAAGCTGCCGTTGCAGGAGGGGTAACTTCGTTTATGGACATGCCCAATACGGTTCCCAACACCGTTACACAGAATATTTTAGAGGAGAAATATAAAATGGCAGCGCAAAAATCGCTGGCAAATTTCTCCTTTTACATGGGTGCCAACAACAATAATTTGGATGAGGTTATTAAAACCGATCCTGCTAAAGTTTGTGGTATTAAAGTGTTTATGGGTTCCTCAACCGGTAATTTGCTGGTGGATGATGAAACAGCGTTGGAAAATATTTTTAAACATGCCCCCACGTTGGTAGCAACCCACAGCGAGGATGATGCTACCATTGCTGCCAACATCAAAATATACAAGAAACAATATGGCGATCAGGCACCCGCTCGTATTCATCCGATGATACGAAATGCTGAAGCGTGCTATCTCTCCTCTTCAAAAGCTGTTGAGCTTGCCAAAAAATACAATACCCGCCTTCATATTTTGCACCTTTCCACTGCTAAGGAGATGGCGCTTTTTGATAATTCCGTTCCGCTGGAAGAAAAAAAGATTACCGCTGAAGTGTGTATCCATCATCTTTGGTTTAACGATAAGGATTATGACGCGAAAGGTAATTTTATCAAATGGAATCCGGCAGTGAAATCGGAAACCGACAGACAGGCACTTTTTGATGCCGTGTTTGATGACACCATTGATATTATTGCCACAGACCATGCACCTCATACATTGGAAGAGAAGAAACGGCCTTTTTTCAAAGCTCCTTCCGGTGGCCCCATGATTCAACATTCGTTACAAGCCATGCTCGAATTTGTATATCAAAATAAAATATCTCTTGAAAAGGTTGTGGAAAAAATGTGTCATCACCCAGCCATTCTTTTTAGGGTAAAAAAGCGTGGTTTTATTCGTGAAGGATATTTTGCCGATTTGGTGCTGATAGACCCAAATGCTGCCCAAACAGTTTCAAAAGAAAATATTCTGTACAAATGTGGCTGGTCGCCTATGGAGGGCCAGACTTTTCATTCAAAAATTGTATCTACTTTTGTAAACGGACATCGGGTTTACCATCGTGGCATTTTTAATGAAACTCAAAAAGGGGAGCGCTTGTTTTTTGAAAGATGATGGTTGAATTGTTGTATTGTAACTTGCTTTTATTCCGGTTCCAACCCTGCCCTGCTTCGACTACCTGCCAGCCGTCAGGCAGGCGCTCAGCATGATGGCTTACGCTCAGTATAATGACTTCACGCAGCTTGACCTACCCGCAACAACTTAATAAATCCCGTAATCCCGGTCATCCTGAGTGTTTGTTTTTGACTGACAAGGAAAAAGCAAATGTATCGAAGGAGGCCGGTGATAAAACTACCTTCCAACATGCTTGACGGGCAGGTAGTCGAGCATGACTAGCCTCTTTTCTTTTCAAAAAAATCCTTTAGCAGCTTACTGCATGTTTCCTGCAAAACGCCTCCTAACACTTCCGTTGAAGGATGTAGCAGGTTTTTTGCTGTTTTTGTGTAACCCCGTTTTTCGTCATAGGCACCAAAAACAATCTTCCCGATTTGAGTCCAATACGAAGCACCTGCACACATTACACACGGCTCCAGTGTAACGTACAAAGTGCATTCCTTTAAATATTTTCCGCCTATAAAATTGGTTGCCGCCGTAAAAGCCTGCATTTCGGCATGTGCCGTAACATCGTTTAGCGTTTCGGTAAGGTTATGGGCACGGGCTACAATTTGATTGTTACAAACCACCACGGCGCCCACCGGAACCTCATCCTTATCAAAAGCTTTCTGAGCCTCTTTAAAGGCTTCTTTCATAAAATATTCATCCGAAAAAACAGATAATGTCATGGTTGCTTTTTTAAGGGTCTAAAGTACTTAAAAGTTTGGAGTTGGCTATGTGTATTGAACTTGTTTAAAGTTAAGCTGATGATATTTTAACGGCTAATTCCTATTTTGATGTGATAGCGATTTTGTTAAGCTAAAAAAACTTTACCTGTTTTTTTCAACAACTCTTTACCAAAGTCCCGAAGGGATGCCATTTGAATAGCACCGGGTGAAGCCCGGT
>JALVAQ010000401.1 GCA_027011095.1 Bacteroidales bacterium | reverse complement strand
AACGATTTTCAACCGATTTTGAGATGCCCCCTGAAATAATGACCACTCTGTAACCCAATCGTCGCGCCAGTTGCAACGCGTAACCATCTTTAACATTGGCGGTACGCAGGGGCTGCCCATCGTGGAGCAAGATTAATTTACCATCGGTCATTACACCGTCATAATCAAAAATAAAGGTGTTAACTTTTGAGAGGAGTGCTTTATAATTACTCATAATATCTTTTTGTTATTTGGCCGGTTATTAAATTGTAAAGTACTTCAAAATCGGGATGAGCATTAAGCATTTCACGATGTACGGCAATGGTTTTTTTATCGTTTCTTCTGGCCGGGCCGGTTTGTGCTTCGGCAGGCGACAGCGTTTTAATTTTGGCGGCAACTTCTTCAATAAGCGGAATTAACAAACTGAAAGGCAAGTTGTTCTCGTTTGTAATTGTGTTAGCCGTTTGATACAGATGGTTTACAAAGTTACTCACAAAAACAGCGGCAAGATGTAATTTTTTTCGTTCATCGCTACTAACCGCATGAATGTTTTTTGATAGCATAGCAGCAAGCTGCGTAAGGGTTTGCGTTGCATATTCGGTGTTACCTTCAATACAGAATGGAACTTCGTTTACGGCCACAGGCCTCTGTTTGCTAAATGTTTGAAGCGGATAAAATACACCGCTGTTTTTAAACCTTTTCGAAACAACCTGCATGGATGTAATACCCGAAGTGTGCGCCACAATTCCTTTAACCTTTGGTAATGCAGCAACCACTTCAGCTACACGGCCATCGGGAACAGCAATGATGTAAACATCGGAAGCCGTAGTTAAAGCAGTCAGCTTATCAGCTTCTTTTGCTTCTACTTCTGCAGCAAGGGCTTGCCGGTGCAAGGCGTTTGGCGACCATACTTCGTCAATTACAGCCCCCGCTTTATACAATGCCTTTGCCAAATGAAAAGCTACGTTTCCGGAGCCGATAAAACTTACGTGATATTTTTGGAGGTTATCCATCAAATTGCGTTCTAAGATCGTTTTTTAACACGGCGAGTGCTTTGTCAACAGGGCTTTCGTTATTTTCGAAAGTGGCCGTCAGGATTGATTCTCCAAGCTTAACAGCACTTTCGGAAGGATCAATATTTTTTGCCGTTTTGTTAATAAGGCTCATCACCTCCTCCTTGGCATTTTTTATGGCTGTCCAGGCAGGGTCGGAAATATAAATTTGTTGCGACATGTTATGCTCAAACTCATCTTTGATACTGCTTAATAGAGCTTTGTGAAACTGCCCCACGTTAAAGTTCGATTGCAATTCGCGGGTAATAAGATTGGGTGGATTGATGCGCTCTAAAAAAAGTGCCAGCCGCTCATAAGCCTGTAATTTAAGCGGTATAAAGGCCTCTTCTTTTTTGCTTTTGCTACCCATCTCTATTTTTTGTTTTTCAAGCTCGAGATTTTGCTGCAACACCACAAGATGCTTTGTATTAAAATCGATAAACTTTTTTAATATCAGCCAGGTGGCAAAAAGAACCAATAGCGCCGGGATGGTATATTTTAATATTTCAAGAAGTGTGTGCATCTGATTGTTATTTTGTCCATTATTAATTTCATGGCAAAAATAACAAATTTTACGGGGCTTTATTTTTTTGATTAACGCAACTGCAAGCGCATACTCATTTTGGCTAATTCCTATTTTGATGTGCTGACACCATTATAGAACCGATAGAGTGTTGTCGGATTTTGTTGCCTGGGACTTTGTCAAAGTTGCTAATAATCTTAATAAAACCCTGTGTTAAATCCCCG
>JALVAQ010000400.1 GCA_027011095.1 Bacteroidales bacterium | reverse complement strand
ATCTTAATGAGTTTGTTTATAAGCTAAATCGAAGATATTTTGGAGAGCGGATCTTTGACAGGCTTGTTATTGCTAGTATTACAGGAATATGACTAATTACGGATATACAGAAAATTTTTCTGCTTTTTCAAATGTTTCCACATAACAAGTAAAGTCATCTATATGCCTTATGTAATTATAGCCTTTATTTACAAGTTCAAAATCTACTCTCGCCAGTACAATTTCAGAAATAAGATTAGAAGCGTGAGGTCCGATTAAAACACCATTTGTTTCTCCATATTTTTGGTTTCTGATATAAAAATCAAATTGATTAAACCATAAAGTAGAACTTCTATTTTGCTTTGAGAAATTCTTGCCTTTTAAAGCCCAAGGGATTGAATGACTATATATGCTTGGAAAAAAATTAGAAATATCCGCACTAACTACATATTTACTTTTTATCAGAATATCTTGTTCTGGTGATTTATCTTTTGTGAAATTTTTATAATTCATTTCAAATAAAGCACAAGTATCATCCATTTTTCTAAGATGAATTCTACTTACTTTAAATTTCTGATTTCTTGTTTTAAATTTAAAATATACTTGCAATCTTTCCCAATTGTCAGATATTGTTTTGCATAAATTAGCATAGGTAAACGGCTCTGGAACTGCCATTTGTCATGGGATATTTATGTTCCGCATACTTGAATATCGAACATAATCTCTCCCTTTTACAGTTGTTACTGGAACTTGAATAGTTTTTGTATAGGTTAAGAAGTCATCACTTTTTAGAAAATTAGGTATTTTTTCAGCAAACAAACCACATCCAACAAGTCTATCGTATATCTCGTCAGTTGTTATTTCGTCTGTATAATCAGAGTATTTTCTCATTTACGGTCTCTTTTTAGGTGATGGCTAACGGTGAGTATAAGCGTAGTGCGGGGTTTCGAAGCATATCACTTTCAATTCACACCGAAGTTTCTTTATAGTTAAATCATTCATATTAAGCACTTAACCCCCGCATTACGTTTATACATTGTTAGCAACCGGTCTTTTTCATCTTCATTTCTTACCTTTTTTCTTTTCCGCTCTGATAACTTATGACTGATTAAATTTGAAGGCTAGCATAAGTAACTTTATTATGTGCCTTGATGCAGAAAGTAACATTTCATCTTTTTTTACTGTTTAATAATTTTTAAACTTTCTATTTCGTTACTATTGATACGTAAAACTATATAATAAATACCAGCCGGTAAATTATTGCCCGCATTATCTGTTCCATCCCAAATGATTTTACAGCTGCCGGCGGGCTGTGAGCCGCTTTGCAGGGTTTTTATAAGCAGGCCGGCGTTGTTGTATATTTCAATGTTGATGCGGGCGGGGTTATCCCATTTTGCGGAAATGATAGTTTGTGTTGTAAAGGGATTGGGTGCTACCGTAAGCCCTGGAATTTGTTTTTTGGTATTTGGAATTTCTTTAGTGGAAACAGTAGGATTCCACTCGTAAGCTCCCATATCAATTTTACCGTTAAAAATGCGGGGATTGCCGGCAAGGTCGGTATCGGGCATGTTGTCGAGGATGAACTGGGGTAAATCCAGCGTACCGGCATCAATGCAGGGCGACTCGTCCGACAGGTTGTAGGGGAACTCGGCTCCGCCGTAAAACAGGGGGTCGGTGTTGATGTTGGTGGTGTCGTAGTAATAAGCAATACCGGCAGGGTTGAAAAACGAATTTTCTCCTCCCCAAACCAATGAATTGTAAATACTCAAATCGGGTGTGGTGTAAGGAGGATAATAATTTTTATACAGGCCTATTTCCAACGGTTCGTTTTTGTAAAATATGCAATTGTAAACATTAATTTTTGAGTCGTTTCCCACATTAAACGATGCTCCCGTTTGTGAATTAACGGCAATGTTATCGGCAAAGGTGCAGTTTACTATATTTGCATTCACATCATTCAGAGTTAAATTACCCCGTACATTATAATTTTGTTTCGTACTGTCTTTATTGCATGCAAACAGACTTCCAATGATATGCATCGTCATTGTATCGTTCGTAGCACCAGTTGTTAAGAACGCCCTGCCGGATGCCCAACCATATTCATTATAAGGGTCGGGTATGTTATTATTAAATTTACTATTTACTATTTCAATCAAGTAATTTGTATAGCAGTATGGATTATTGATATCCCAATAACTGGTAAATCCGAAATATCCACCTTTTGAATCAATTATATTGCAGTCCTTCAAAGTAATATTGTCACATTCTCGTGAGTTAATTCCACTTATTACCTCGGATTGATTTTGTTTTAATAAAAGGTTCTCAAATAATACATTAGAATTAAGATAAATAGCAATTGAACCTGTCTCATTATATTGAGTTAAACTATCAGAATTACCATTTATTAGTAACATATCTTTTACAGAGTAATTATGAGTTAATGAATTACCCAGAAAATGATATACAATATTTTCGGCATTAAGTGTTGTGGTATCGGTACCGCTTCCTATGATATTTACATTACTTCTTAAACCAAGGGGAAACCATTCGTTGTTGGAAGAGTCGGAATAGACCCCCGGCAACAGAAAAATATTTTGGCGGGTTATTGTATCTGGGGCAGCTTTTAAAAGAGCATACCAAATGTTTTTTAAAGGTTCATTGGGTGATGTCCCCTGATTGTCATTATTTCCATTGGGGCTTACATACAAATCAGAGCTGACGGTTTGTAGGTAAGCATTATTTACATGGAGTGTAATATCGTCAAGAGGTGTCCAAAAAATATACTCCTGTGATACTACATAATAATAATAATCTAAATGGTTTATCGTTAATGTGTCAAGGTATATTTGAGCAGCCGGAGGCCCTCCCTTATAAATATCCATTCCCCAAGCAGCATAATTTAAATAAATACTACAACGATTTAAAGAATCAAAATGGACAGTACTACTATGGGAAATTAAAAGGCCTCCACCTGCTCCCCTGGCTTTATTATGGTGAATATTAGTATTTGACAAATATACGTTTGAAAGCGTAATTCCTATTCCACCGGCGTCATTGGTAGAATAATTTTCTTTTATTATATTATTTTTTATATTGCAATTACTATGATAAACCCATATTCCCGTAACACCTATTTTTGCACCATGCTGCAGGGTAAAACCGTTTATTTCGGCAAAATTGCAAGAATCAATGTATAAACAGCGGCCTTGAAAACTGCCATCGATAACGGTTTGTGCGGTGTATGATTCATCACCGGTAGTCATTGTTAAACTCCCCAATACAAACTGTTTGTATTTCATTTCTAAATTTTCGTAATAGGTTCCCGGCCATACCAGTATTGTGTCGTTGCCCGGAAGGCTGTCTATGGCACCCTGTATGGTGGTGTAGTCACCCGTTCCGTCCTGTTTTACGGTATAGGTTTGAGCTGTTAACAATATGGGAAGCAAAATGATTAGTACGGTTGATATTATTTTCATTTTTGGGGTGTTTTATAATAACCGGTTTACAGTGTCATTATGAGCGCCTGCCTGCCGCAGGCAAGCCGGACGGGCAGGAAGTCGAAGAATGACACACTTCGACTACCTGCCCGACTATGTCATTCAGGCGGGCGCTCAGTGCGACAACATTATCTATTAATTATAAACCTTTTAACAACTGTTTGGTTGCCGGCTGATAATTGCAGCAGGTACATACCGTTTTTGAGCTTGTGCGTATCAATGCTGCTTTGATGTTCGCCTTTGGTTTGCTGCCAACTGCTTTTAAACACCTCTCTGCCGGTTATATCCAATACCGTAACCAAAACTTTTTCACTTTCAACAAGATTATATTGAAGGGTAAGGTTTTTTGATGCCGGATTGGGATATAGAGCTAGTAAAAACAATTTGTTTTCTTTAGAAGGATTCAGACTCTTTTTTTGATTAAATGAAACAAGGTAATAACTTTTTCTCTCTCCAATTTTAATGTTTCGTTTTTCGGCACTAAAATCAGACGGATTGATTACGTAATACTCTTTTATTTTTTTGTTTTCTATTGAACGCGCTGCATAATGTTCTTCAAAGGTAACGCTGTCGCCGTTTTGCCCGTTTAAATAACCCCGCAAAACCACTGCGCTGTCGGTAGCAAGCACTGCCGTTGAGCCAATACAGGTGTCGTTTACAAAAGCGCCTATCTCAACAGGATTGGATTGCGTTGTGTCGAGTTCGATTACAAAGGTAGAGTAGTCAGGCTTTTCTTCATAAACGTAATACTCGGGTTGTGGGCGTTCGGCATATTCTTCAGCATCTCCTGTTTGATGCCACTGAAAGTTGTCAATATCCCTCAAGGTATTTACAATTATCATGTCACCATATTTTATCACAGGCTTGCCATCGCAGATCCATGTTCCCGGCGAATAATCGGAGGCTGATTTTGACCCGCAAAACTCCGGTACCGGATAATGATACCGGTAACAGGTGTAATTTTGATGTTGTATGGAAAAAATATCATCGAGTGCGGTTCCCAAAGCATCAAAAACATTTTGTTTCTGATATAAAAAATAACCTATCCAGTTGTTGATATGTGAAGTACCATTTCCATCGGAACATTTTAAGTCTACCGTGGCGGAAGGGTCTTCTACGGTTCCTTTTAAAAACAGCGTTCTGTTTTCATCGGGTTTCAGGGTTATTTTGTAGCCGTAGAGACTGTTGACATAATTTAAATTACTTTCTAATCCCCATCCCCATGTATTATTATTTTCGTTCCAAAATGATTTAATTCTATAGTTGTTGCTTGTTCCTATTGGTTGGTTTTCAATAAAAGTTTCATTATCACTACTTGTAAAGTTTTGGGAGATAATGCTATTATTTAATGCAAAAGTTGAGTTTTCATTTCCCTGTCCGTCTCTTAAAGCCAGACGGGGGAAGGAGAACCAGGTGGTGCCCGCACGTAAATTAAGCGGTTCATTGGGCGTAAAACTTACCACACTCACATTGGAATGGCCGCCATTGGGGAGGTAGATTTTGTTTTGATAGGGGTCGATGTAGGGGGTTGTGAGGTTGTAGTTAAAATAGTGATAGTCTTCGTTGTAATCCACTTCCGTATAACAACTGTGATTCTGAAGACTGACAGATTCTTCCCCCTGGCCTTGGCTTGTGAGATTAATTTGGTAAAGCGTCATTGGATCCGCCCCTAATCTTGAAGCATCGGTTTTAGTATGAAAGTAGAGCATGTTGTTGTAAGGGTTATAGAAGAAAGAGGCTAATTGACCATCGTAAGTGTATAATAATTGGTTGGATAGTCCATTCTCTGATTCTGTAATTTCATAAATAGCCGATACCCGGTGATAGGCTTCGGTTCCGTTATATGGTTCGTCTGAAAACCCATAAACTTTGTTGTTTGCCTTAGAAAATACAATGTGGTTAAAGTTTTTATTTAATGTTTGTATGCTTCCGTCCTGAACATTATAAACCGTTAAGTTGTATCCGTTTATATATAACTTATCGTTACACATATTTTCAGTTGTATCAGTTAATTCTTGTCCTGTGCACAAAACCTGTCGCGCACCATGCAGATTATTTAAAAGTATGTTAAAACCTGTTGAATTAAAGCGTAGAAGATACCCTTTTAAACTAAAATTTGAGTCATAGCCTCTATACTCAATACAACTATTCGGTGTGGAGAAATAGGGGTCTAATGTAGAATTTTCCTGACCGTTATCTCCATCCAATTGTTTTATAGCGTTATTAATGCTGATAATTGCATAAGTATTATTACAACAGTAAGTATAATCAGCAACGTAACTCACAAAACCGTTTGGCACTGGTAGTCCGCTAACAGTTTGGCTGCTAATTTGAGCATAACTATCTGCATCAAATATGTAAAAAACGGGGTCTTCGTTTCTCATGTTTGCAGAAATATAAAGTTTTTGCTCAGGCGAAATAAACATTTTTCCGAGATAGCTTTTGTTAGTTAAACTAATAACCGGAGTAACGGAATTATTGTCTCCAATGGCATAAACATTTACTGGTTGCGATTGTTGAGGTTGATTGTTCTCTGAAAACAGCACAGTATTTGTATATGGATTATAAATCATATCACCTATTGGTGAATTACTTGGGATTACGTCAATATTATGAGTGATATTACTATAAACAAAAATATTCGTATGATGGCTGTTTAATCGGTTATAAAAATAGATTTTGCCATTAACCGGATTGGCAACAGATTCATAAACAGGAAAACCAGTTTGTTTTGTTGTATGGGTTGCCCCGTTAAATATCTCCATTCCGCTTTTTGTCAAATTTAAAATAAACAATTTGCCCATTGCTGTAACTCCTTTAAAAAAGTGACTACTAACACTTGTAAACAGAGGGGTATCTTCAGCTATAAAAGATGTATCAGTTTCCAAAGTTTCTTTATGTAATCTAATTATTTCATGGGGTTTACTAACAACTACATAATTATTTGATTGAACAATAAATTTAAGTGGTCTGTTAAGGTTAATGTCGTAAGGATAAAGCGTGTCATTATTCGCTTTAATAAACTTAGGTTCTTTACCGGTTACCCCCGGGTCAAATGAATTATTGCAATATCTGTAAACAGCAATATTA
>JALVAQ010000399.1 GCA_027011095.1 Bacteroidales bacterium | reverse complement strand
CGGCAGCTATATTTGAACCGTAATCATTTAAAAAAACCTCGTTATGAATAACAAAAAGCATAAACCGGTACTATTTGTTAACAGGCTGGAAGTAAATGGAAAGGTATGTTTGCGGTTATTTTTCTTTAATGATAGAACTGTGTATAAAAGGATACTTAAAAACAAATGGATAAAGTTTGACAAAGAGGGCAGGTTTTTTTATGTAGAGGATACTGAAATGAGTTTTTCCATTTTAGAGGATACATTTGGTGATATTGCCTATGTGAGCAAATCGCATATTGATGATTTTTTTGTAAGAAAGCCTGTGATACAGGAGGATACCATTGGAAGTAACAGTGGAATAAAATATGGTTTAAAAAAGAGACCGTCACTGCCAATGGTTATGCTTTTTTCATACGTTCAGGCGGGGAAAAAGCTTATTGGAATCAAGCATCGGTTTACAGATGAAGAGTATAATGAAATTAAGGAGGCAAACCTGTTGCGTTGGGATATTAAACATGGTGTGTGGTGTTTTGATGCTAAACGAGATTTGTTTAAGAAGGTGGTTGAGTATTTAATTCAGTACTATGCAGTTCGGCTTAATGCTGAGCTGAAAATAAGCGACCTGGAGATAAAGCGGTTGTTGTTGGAGCAGAGTTATGAAAAGGGTGAGCATTTCATCTCTTGTCCTGAAGAGTTTTTGGCTTACATGCAGTTACATCATTATAGTATGCATACTTTTGAGACTTATCATAATATGGTTATCAGGTTTTTAAATTCGGATGATTCGGCAGATATTGAAACAATTAATAATTATGGTGTTGAGGAAATTGACCGCTATCACGAAGAGTGGTTGCAAAGGTTATCACCTTCTGACTCGGTAATCAATCAATCGATTAATGCCATTAAGCTATATTACAAGGTGGTAGGTAAAGTAGATTTGTCGTTGAAGGAGATAAATCGTCCGAAACGAAAAAAAATGTTGCCCACAATTTATAGTCTTGATGAGGTAAAGCGAATAATCAGCAGTATTGATAATTTGAAGCATCGCACCATGATTATGCTTATCTATTCGGCGGGTCTTCGTTTAAGCGAGATGATTAATTTGAAAGTTGGTGATATTTTGGAAGATCGCAGGATGATTTTTATAAAAGGAGGTAAGGGGCGCAAAGATCGTTATACCATATTATCGAACACGGCACTTGAAATGATACGCAAGTATAAGGAGAAATATAATCCGGAGCGGTATTTATTTGAAGGACAGTTTGGTGGGCCATATTCACCCACAAGCGTACGTAAGGTTTTGGGGTATGCCAAGGCAAAAGCAGGTGTAACCAAGCAAGGGTCGGTGCATACATTGCGCCATTCGTTTGCCACTCATTTACTTGAAAACGGTACCGATTTACGATATATACAAGAATTGTTAGGGCATCAAAGCTCGAAAACCACCGAGATATACACACATGTAACAACAATTAATATTTCGCAGATTACAAGTCCAGGTGATTTAATTGATTTATAATTTATAGCAGTTTCAAAAATTTTATACTTTTACAAAAAAATCAAATACGTCTATGCGCCACACAGTTGACATAATAAGATTTTCAGTCCGGGTTTTTTGGGGGGTATTAGAAAGGACAGGGAAAAAATACATGCCATACAAGAGGGGATAGCAGGGAGTTATGTAGCATTTAACAAAAAATCAGAAAACAATGAAAAAAACAATTTTCACACTATTTTTCGGACTTCTGTTTGCATTTGCGATTGGACAAACAAGAGAACAATTAATTGAAAAAGCACAGACC
>JALVAQ010000398.1 GCA_027011095.1 Bacteroidales bacterium | reverse complement strand
GAATAAAATATCCTGAACCTGAAACTATTTTATTTGTAATGTAACTCAAGAGGGAATTCAACTATGACTATCGAAGAAAGATTTATGGGGATGAATTTAAATGGAATAATAAGAAAAAGGTACGACTGCCTGAGACATTTATTGAAGCATATAATGCAGAAAGTAAAGTAATTGATAGAATTAATTTTAGAGAACTTGTAATAATATAAACAGCTTCAGTAAATAAAAACAGGTATGTTTGCTAAAAATCCCGTTTTAGATGGTAACAGCAAATAGTAGCAGCAACAAAGTTGTTTTAAGTAGCGATGGTTCAAGCACCCTTTTTAGCAGTCGCTTTGGCGAGCATTATCACAGTACATTTGGGGCTGTTCAGGAGTCGAAACATATTTTTATTGAAGCGGGATTGGCACCGCTGGCAAGTAAAAACAGTGTGTTGAATATTTTTGAAGTGGGTTTTGGAACCGGACTGAATGCCCTGCTTACTTTACAGTATGCATTCAAAAATAATCTTAAAGTTAATTATGTTGCTGTTGAGGCTTTTCCGGTCGATGCACTGACAGTAACGGGGTTAAATTACCCCGAATTATTAAATATTGATATTGCTGTTTTTGAGGCCATGCATAAGGTATCTGAAACGGTTACTGACATTACTCCCTTTTTTAGTCTTAAGGTAATAGAGGGTACTTTGCAGGAGACAGATTTGGAGCGTCATCTTTTCGACGTGGTTTATTTTGATGCCTTTTCGCCGGAAACACAACCTGAAATGTGGCAGGTTTCATGCTTCAGTAAGATTTACGCTGCTATGAACAGCGGAGGGGTACTCACTACCTATTCGTGCAAAGGAATAGTAAAACGTGCTTTAAAGTCTGCCGGATTTTCTATTGAAAAGCTGCCCGGCCCTCCCGGAAAACGTGAGTTTTTGAGGGCGCGAAAGGGTGAGTAAAGGTTTATTGAAAGTCAAGCCCTCGGTATTTAACAGTAACAACACCGAGGGTTTGACTTTTAATGAATCAGTCACCCTTCGATACATTTTTCTCATTTCGTCGAAAAACATTCAGGGTGATCGATTGAGGTGGTCTTGTTGTTTGTCACACTTCGACCTCGCTCAGTGTGACAATACCGACTTCCGGCCAGCCGTCAGGCGGGCGCTCATCTTGACAATGTAAACTCTAAACGAGTGTATGGGATTGGGTTTTGTTCCGAAGGATAAGCCTGACTAATATTTCTGTTTCTTCACCTACTTTATCCAAAATTCATCGGTAAACAACCAACAGGGGTTTGGGTAGCCTTTATGGTCTTTGGGGCAAACAGCACGATTTTTGGCCACAACATGAATATATCGTGCTTTTTTGTTAACCTTTTTCAATATAAAATCTTTTACAATGCCGCCATGAGCATGTGGGTCAACCCAATTGTTTACCGTGCCTGCTATTTGATAGGTTTTTCCATCTATTGATATCTCGAAAGATACTTTTAAAGGCATAAATATCCATGAGTTCTCATCTTGTAAAAAGCCTATTCCCATTTGATTAATCCATTGTTCTTTACCAAGATCGATAATTGCATCCAGGTTGTTGCCGTGGTAGCCTTGCCAGTTGCCGGTTTTAAAATCGGTTCCGCCACGCAGAGAATTTATGAGTGCATTATCGCCTCCGCCGGTATATTGTTTGCTGTATTGTGTTTTTAAGGTTACTTTTCTGTTGGCAGGAATATTAAAATAAGAAGCCTGCTCCAAAAAACTCTTTTTTTTATTTTTCACGGCATAGGCTGAAAAATTTGCTGATGCATCAATAGTAACCGGTTGTGTATAATTTACCCATGCCTGTCTGTTTTTTTTGAGTTTAAGCTTAGCGGTTGTGTCAAGATCTGAGAGGCTGATTTCTTCGGTGCTAAAAAATGTTTTTGATGCTGCCTTAAAAACGGGTACAGGGGTAATAAGATGGTCGGTTATTTTACTGTGTGGCCGGTCGTTTACCAGACTTCCCCAGTGTTTGTCAGGTGTTTTTCCAAGCTCAAATTCAAGTGTGCCACCGTTCATAATCATATCCTGAGTAATATATGAACGGGTATAGGGTTTGCCGTTATACCGCGCACTTTGAATGTAAAAATGGCCGTCTGTTTTGTTATTGGCAACAATGGTAAAGGTGTTGCCATTTTCAAGGTTAATTTTTACGGTGTCAAATATTGGAGTTCCAATTTCGTATTGGTCTGTTCCGGGCGTTACCGGGTAAAATCCCATGGCACTTAAAACATACCAGGCCGACATTTGTCCGCAGTCTTCATTGCCTGCAAGGCCATCCGGGGCATTTTTGTAAAGTTGCGAGGTGATGGTATGAACCAGTTTTTGCGTTTTCCATGGTTTCCCAACAAAGTTATACAGGTAAGCCATGTTGTGCGAAGGCTCGTTGCCGTGGGCATATTGGCCTATCAGTCCGGTAATATCCGATTGTTTTCGTCCGGTAAGGGTGGAAGCAGTTGAAAAAAGCTCGTCAAGTTTTGATTCAAACAAATCATTACCACCCATCATCTCCGCCAGTGTATTAATGTCTTGTGGTACAAAAAAGTTGTATTGCCAGGTGTTGGCTTCGGTGAGGTTAAAGTTAACCTGACGGGGGTCGAAAGGCTCGGTGAAACTTCCGTTGGCTTTTGCCCTGAAAAAGCCGGTTTCCCTGTCAAAAAGATTTTTGTAATACTGCGCACGCTGTATAAAACGGTTGTATATCGTGTCTTCATTTAATTGGTGTGCCATGGTGGCAATGCACCAGTCATCGTAAGCGTATTCCAATGTTTTTGAAACCGACTCTCCCTCCTTGTCGGAAGGAATGTACCCTTTGGCTTTATAATATTTTAACCCGAAATGGTCGGCGTCGGCTGTTTTTACCATGGCTGCCAGGGCTTGATGTGCATCCCAGTTTCTGATACCTTTTATGTAAGCATCCACAATTACCGGCACCGAGTGATAACCAATCATGCAGTTGGTTTCGTTTGAAGCCAGTTCCCAAACGGGCAGCAGACTGTCGGCTCTGTACATCTCCATCATGGATGTTATTAAGTCGTTGGTTCTGTTGCGCTGAATAATGGTAAACAGCGGATGCAATGCTCTAAAAGTATCCCATAACGAAAACACCGTGTACATGGTATAACTTTCATCGTAGTGTATCTTGTTGTCGTGTCCACGAAATTTATGGGTAACATCGCTGTAAATATTGGGGGCCAGCATGGTGTGATAAAGTGCTGTGTAAAAGATGGTTTTGTTGTTTTCGGAGTCGCCGGATACTTTAATTTTACTTAACTGGCGGTTCCATTTGTAATAGGCTGATTTGCGTATGGAGTCGAAATTATACCCGGGACATTCTGTAATCAGGTTTTCGTGAGCACCTTCCAAATCGACCGGTGAGATGGCGGTTTTAATTACAATGGCCTCTGCATCATCGGTTTCAAAATTAAACCATGCTTTCAGATTGGTGCCTTTTGCGTTGCGTATGCCTTGTGTAAATTCGCCATCCTTGACAATGCCAAAATCAGTAAAAGGTTTTGAAAAGGAGGCGTAAAAATATACATATTGGTCATTTGCCCAGCCATCGGTTCTACGGAGGCCGGCAATTTCGTGATTGCCGATAATTTTAATTTCCGAGGCCAGTATTTTTTCCGAGGTTACGGCCTCTTTTAAGTCGAGAATGACGTGTGCCTGATCTGTTTTGGGAAAAATATAGCGCTGAACACCAACACGTTCGGTGGCAGTGAGTTCGACGTCGATGTTGTAATCGTCAAGGTGAACCACATAGTAGCCCGCTTGCGCATTTTCTTTTTTGTGACTGAATCGTGAGGCGTACCCATCATCAGGGTGAATTTCATCTCCGGGATTAACCATGATGTTGCCCACGGTAGGCATAAAACGGATGTCGCCGTAATCGCCAATGCCCGTGCCACTTAGATGTGTGTGGCTGAATCCCAATATCACATGGTCGGAGTAGTGGTAACCGGAACAGTGATCCCAGTCGTCTGTTTTTGTGTCGGGACTAAGTTGAACCATTCCAAAAGGTACCACTGCCCCCGGATAGGTGTGGCCATGGCCTCCGGTTCCAATGAAAGGGTTGACATAGTCTGCCGGTTGGCTAATCTGTTTTTGCTTATTACACGACAGGGTAAAGAGAATGAACCCTGCGATAATTATTATCAAACCATCTTGAAAAATGGTTTTAATAAAATGGTTGTTTTTCATGGGTAAAACGATTTGACAAAATAGTGTCTGACAAATCTAAGGTTATTTTTCTGAATCTTGGTTATTTGTCAACAGGAATCAACTTGTCTTCTTCATCCCAAACCGGATAAAGCTTGTTGTAGTTGAGGTTGTAATGCCAATAATATTGTAAAGTGTCGCCGGGCTGTTTATGCGCCAGGATGTATTTGTTTAGCAGGTAATCGTATGTATAACCTGCGTATCTTTTTCCCAACTCAATGGCCAAGTTGTAAACCTGATTTATTGTAAGTGTGTCAATGTTATAATAGTATTTAAGTTGGTCTTTTTCTTCATCGTAATCAAATGAGCCGTTGAGGTCGTCGGTAATTATATCGCTTGCAAACATTACCTCCTTATTAATTGTAGAGTCGTTAATTTTGCTTATCTCGAACCATGTGCTCAGGTCAAGGGCATTTAAATAGTGCTGATGAAAATAGGTGTAGCCGTTAATCACTGTTTTATCCTTATACGGATAGATGGTTTCGTCCAACTCAATTTGCGGAATATTAATAAGGTATGAACTTGAATCGTTTTTCATAAACAGGTCGATGGCATCCTGATCGTAAACATTAAAACCATATTTTGCCAGCTGATAAAAAAAACCACGGCTAAATTTTTTTATAAAAATCGAGTCGTTAATGTTTTTGATGTATTTCGACATCTCCCAAAGCAGGGAGTCTTTCTGCTCTTCAGTAAAAGTTCCCTTCAGGCTGTCGAGAAGCCATGTTTTTTGGTTGGTTTTATAAATAAATTCAGGAGTAAATACCAGTACATTTCGTTTGCCTGATTGATAAACAAATTGTTTGGCAAGTTTTTTTTCGGGATTACAGGCATAAAAAAAGCCTGACACCAAGATAACCATTGTCAGCATTTTAACTGTAAGCATTTTCGATGTCAGGTTTTTTTTACTCATTAACTAAGCTTTTTTAGCTGTCATTTTTTCTAATTCTTTACCAAAAGACGTGCCATATTCAATTGCGGCTTTAATTTCTTCTTCGCTGGGGCCAAATTTAACAAATACACCCTCGCCAAAATATTTAAGTTTCAGGTTGGTAAGGCTTGTTTCAAGTAGTTTCTTGTTTTCGCCACTCCATCCGTAGGATCCGAATCCGCCTGCAAGTTTTCCTTTATCACGATAAGGGTTTACCAGTGAAAACAGCTTGTAAACAGGAAGCAGAATATTTTGGTTAATTACCGGGCTGCCCACAATCAGTGCTGCACTTTGAGTGAGTTTTGAGTCGAGTACGCCCAATGGAAGCTGTTAATGTCCAGAACTTCAATATCAAAGTCGCCGGCCTGTTTTATACCTTTGGCAATGTATTCGGCAAGTACACCGGTTTTGTGGTATGCCGAAACATAGGCAATAAGCACTTTGTCTTTATGGGGTTGCCGGGTAAATTTTTCCGACCACATGCGAGTCATATCCACAAACCGTTTCCAGTCTTTACGCAACATGGGGCCATGTCCGGGCAGTATCATGCTTATTTCCAGCTTGTCAATTTTTTCGATGGCCTTCAGCATAAACTTGCTGAATGGTTTAATAATTACATCAAAGTAATAGCGAAAAGCAGGATTGAAATCATCTACCGAGTCGTCAAACATATTTTCATCTGCAAAATGGCTTCCAAACGAGTCGCAGGTAAAAAGCAGCTTCTCTTCTTCGAGATAGGTGTACATGGTATCAGGCCAGTGTAGATTGGGTGCCGAAATAAAACGGAGTGTTTTATTGCCCAGGTCAAGGGTGTCGCCATCTCTGGCAACAATGTGCTTAAACTCTTCATGCATCATATCCTTTAAATACTTAATGGCTGCCACACTGGCTACCACCGTTGCATTGGGAGCAATATTCAATAAATTTTTCAGGTTGCCTGAGTGGTCGGGTTCCGTGTGATTCAATATGATATATTCAATCTCCTTTGGATCAACCACCGACCTTACTTTGGCTTCGTATTCATCCCAAAAGCCCTCTTTGGAAGTGTCAATGATAGTTTTTTTATCAGCATTGATAAAATAGGAGTTGTAAGTTGAACCATATTCCGTGGTCATTACCACATCAAAGGTAACCAAACCATAATCCAGAATACCTATCCACTTTACATCGTTGGATACATCAATTACTTTGTTGTTTTTCATTGTTTTAACAATATTGTGTTTATGCTAAGACTAAGTATGCAAAAGTAGTAAAAAAGGTTGTGGAAAAAAAAGGTAAATGATGTTAATTAGTACATTGCTTCATTGATGGGCTAATTCCTATTTTGATGTGATAGTGATTTTGTTAAGCTAAAAAACTTTACCTGTTTTTTTCAACAACTCTTTACCAAAGTCCCGAAGGGATGC
>JALVAQ010000397.1 GCA_027011095.1 Bacteroidales bacterium | reverse complement strand
AAAAGCACATTGCACATCGTTACCCAGGGTATTGACAATGCCCTGCTGATGAAAAATCGCAGCATCTGTGGTAAAATCATCCAAAAAATCCCAACTGCCACCACGGCCTGTAAACCACACATCGGCATTAAAGGAATGTAACTTTGTTAAAATAGTTTGGCCGGGCGTAACCGCCTCAAAATAAACCGTTCCAAATAGCTGCCAGTTAAGCATAGATGCTTCGGTAAGCGAACCGTAAACGTGCAGGTTGTTGGTGTCGACACCCGATAAAGCCGGTGAGTTGACAGCCTCTTTCCAAATCATATCCTTACAAACCGCATTTTCAATATCAATTTGCACATGTTGGCCGGAGCCGCTAAAGGATTGCCCGTCAAAAACAGCATTATCAATTTCAGTGGGTGGACAATGGCCGCCCGGCCCTCCCGACTGTGTGTCCCAGTGCATGTCGTCGCTCCAATTACCACCATTATTTACCCAATAGAGGTTGATGCCTTGCGTAGTTTCGATATCCCAGTTGGTGTTATTTCCAAGATCAACCGAGTGGTTGGCACGAAAAGGGGTAACCCCTTCAGCTTTTAAATCTTTTAACGATAAATATTGGCCTGTAACGGCTCCGTTTACCTTTTTGATGCCTGCCTGAACGCTATTGGTATCAGAATACATCCGTATGGGTTCGCTACAAGTCCCGTCAATGCTAAAATCATCGCGAATGGTTTGTGTTGAATGGCAATTAAAAACATAACTCCTTCCGGGATAAAAGTTTAATATCCCAAATCCGTTATTTCCGGTAAAGTAGCCATCGCCAAACAAGTCTGCCTTCTGCGAATCGTTTTCACCATCAAAAGTAACCATTCTGCTTACCGAAAGATATCCAAAGATATTGTCTCCGGTTATAATTGCCGTTTGATGACATATTGCCGTGCCGATATCGTTAGTTTCAAGTATTTGTATCGCATCTCCGGCATCAAGCGTGTTAATTTTATTACCACCTTTAATAACACCGTCCAGTTTTATAACAACACTATCTATAACACTGTTCCCCGAAATAGATCCAAAATGATTGATTAACACACTATTGATGGTGTCATTTCCGCTAATGGTGCCATTGTAAATGGTTACCACATTGTGAATGTTACAATCGCCCGTAATGGTTCCCGATACATCGAACAACAAATCATGATAAGTAACAAAAACATTACTATTGAGCACGCTTGAAGAGATATCTGTAAAATGAATATCGGGATAATGGAGCGGATTTCCATTTTTATTGGACACCGACAGCTTAACAACAAAGGAGGCATTCATGGCATCCATCGTCAGATTTGTGCCGTCAACAGCCCAGCTGTCAACCCGGATATCGGAATTTGATAACTGCAACGACCTGACAAACTGAGTTTCGGAAACAAAGTTCACACACTTGAGCATCTTATCATTGGTTTGCAAGGTTCCTTTATTAAGATAAACCGAGGCGGTACTTAACAGGTCATTTGTCAGTTTCCAACCACCCCCTTCTCCGTTAAAAATAACGTTGGCATTAAAATAGTGGCCGGCCGGATTGATGGTATTGCCTGTATTTGTTGACTCAAACTTAAAATTTCCATGATAGTTCTGAATCATTTCAGGCACAAACTTTAAAGAGCCGAAAACCCTGATGTTGGTGGTATCGCTTCCCGAAAGGTAGGGATTGTGCTGAACGCCGGTCCAGTCTAAATTACGGCAGACGGCGTTTTTCAGGTTAACAACAACTGAATCACCCTCGGAAGTGAAAGAGTTGCCATCAAAATAAAC
>JALVAQ010000396.1 GCA_027011095.1 Bacteroidales bacterium | reverse complement strand
GGATTAATGCTGTGGTCGGCAAGGGTAGAGGGGTTTAGTAAGGTTTAACATTCGAATAACAAAAAAAAATAAGGTTCTCCTATTTTGCAATTTTTATAAGCTTTTTTTTGAGGTAGGGCAAAAACAACGAAACCACTGCAAGCACAATAATAATCAGGCTTCCGGGACGGGTGAAGAAGTCAGACCAATCGCCTTTTACCAGCGAGAGCCTCAGGTTTTCTTCAATCATTTTGCCAAGAATAAGCCCGAGCACAACCGGTGCTGTGGGGAAATCACCTCTTTTTAACAGCCATCCCATTATTCCAAAAGCAATACACACACCTACATCGAACACCGAATTTTGTATAAAATAGCTGCCGATAAACGACAACGCAAGGATAAGCGGATAAAGCAACGATTTTGGTGCTGCAATTATTTTTATCCATAGTTTATTGCCCAGCAATCCCACAAAAAACATAAAAATGTTGGCAAAAAACAGGCTGATAAAAACACCATAAACCAGTCCCGGTTCTTTACTAAAAAGCTCCGGTCCCGGGTTTAACTTATGAATCATCAAAGCGCCAAGCAATACGGCTGTGGAGGCACTGCCCGGAATCCCCAGCGTTAACAGCGGCACCAAAGCACCGCCTACCGAGCCGTTGTTGGCAGCTTCGGGAGCTGCTACCCCTTCCAGCGAACCTTTGCCAAATTCTTCGGGATGCTTGCTGGCATTTTTTGCACTGTCGTAGGCAATAAAAGTGGCGATGGTTCCCCCCGCCCCGGGAATACAGCCCACCAGCGTACCAATAACCGATGAGCGCAGCATCACATTTTTTAACTTCACAAGTTGCTTTACCGGAATGGTTTTCGAAAGGTCAACACGAGCAGCTTCTTTGGGTTGTATATGGTCGCCCTTTTCAATGCGATAAAAGATTTCGGCAAGCGCAAACAAACCGATTAGCGCGGGAATAAATTCAACACCTTCGGCCAGTTGGGGAATGCCCATGGAGAAACGTGAAAAGGGTAGCTGTGTATCAAATCCGATGGTAACAAGCAACAGTCCTATTCCGGAAGCGATAAATCCTTTTAAAGGACTTTTTCCTGCCAGTGATGAGATGATGGTAAGGCCAAACACCCCAAGGGCAAAATATTCGTACGATTCAAACGAGAGGGCAATTTTTGCCAACGGTACCGAAAACAGAATCAGAATAATGGTTCCAATTAATCCTCCAACAGTAGAAGCTGTAAGTGAAGTCATTAAAGCATAAAGCGGTTTTCCTTTTTTGGTAAGCTCGTAACCATCGAAGGTGGTGGCTACCGCTCCGGGTGTACCTGGTGTATTGATAGCAATGGCGGTAATGGAGCCTCCGTAATTGGAAGCGAGATAGACCGATACCAGCAGCACCAACGCACTGATGGCATCCAGTCCAAAGGTAACCGGCAACATCAACGCCACACCAATGGAGGGGGAAAGTCCCGGCAAAACACCCACCATAATACCGATAATTACCCCTGTAATCATCATCAGGATTGGTAAAAACTGTCCAAATTCCTGTAACCCTAACCAAAGATCGTTTAATGCTCCCATACTCTTGTTATATAAACCACCATCCTTGTGGTAAATCAATATGCAACAGTAAATTAAAAACCAAATAACTAAACAAAACAAACCCAAATGAACCCGATAACATAAATGCTGTTTTCCGATATTTTAGCACATACATGGCTGCCAGAATAAAAAGCGGCGTGGTAAAATAGTACCCTGCCCATTGCATTAAAACCAAATAGGCAAACAGCAAAGCAATGACTACC
>JALVAQ010000395.1 GCA_027011095.1 Bacteroidales bacterium | reverse complement strand
GACAAAACAAAGTTACTGAAAAACAGCGACTTGAACAAACTAATATGCTGCTTTTTTATTCATTTTTAATGTGTTAATTTACTTGCGAAAGTTGAGTTATTGATTTATAAAACTGTTTGGTTGACCCTTAAAAACCAATTCTTTAAATTCGAATCTGCACTCAGCCGGCAAGCTGTTTTGCTACATTTAATCAATTGTTAAAAAAAATTAAAATATATCTTTGAGAAAAGCGATTGTGGTTTTCACTTTTTTCTATTTTAGCACTTTCATTGCAAACGTTTGCATTAAGTAAAATTAAATTCATCGTTATGAACAAAAAAGTCTTTACACTCTTATCTATGCTTGCAGTTCCGTTTCTTGCTTCTGCAAGCGAAGCCGACCTGGTTATTCCTGACGGAATGAGGTCTGAAACCATTTTGTATTGGGGATTCCTGATAACAATTTTGGGTTTTTTATTTGGTCTTTATCAGTTTATGCACGTTAAAAAAATCCGTGCTCACAAATCGATGCTTGAAGTAGCAGATGTGATTTACCAAACCGGTAAAACCTACCTGATTCAGCAAGGTAAATTCCTGGCCATTTTGTTCCTGTTTATTGGTTCAGCTGTTGCCTTTTATTTTGGCTGGCTGACCGAAGGATTTGGCTTTGGCGGTGTGGTTATGATTTTAGGATGGACCATTTTAGGTATTTTGGGTTCATACAGCGTTGCCTGGTTTGGCATCCGAATGAACACCTATGCCAACTCACGCATGGCGTTTGCATCGTTGGAAAGAAAACCCATTAAATTGTTGAATATTCCGCTAACAGCCGGAATGAGTATTGGCGTGGTTCTGATTTCACTGGAGCTTACCATGATGCTTATCATCCTGATGTTTGTTCCCGGCGAATATGCAGGAGCCAGCTTTATCGGCTTCGCCATTGGTGAATCCCTTGGTGCTTCTGCGCTTAGAATTGCCGGTGGTATTTTTACCAAAATTGCTGACGTTGGTTCCGACCTGATGAAGGTAATTTTCAAAATTGGTGAAGACGACCCGCGTAACCCTGGAACCATTGCCGACTGTGTGGGTGATAATGCCGGTGACTCGGTAGGACCTACTGCTGATGGTTTTGAAACTTATGGTGTAACAGGTGTTGCGCTGATTTCTTTTATTGTTTTGGCTGTTACCAAAGCCTCTGATCAGGTTGAGCTGTTAACATGGATTTTTGTAATGCGTATTTTGATGGTTATTACATCCATTGTTTCTTATTGGATTAACAATGCCATTACCAAATCGAAATACAGCAACGTTGATGACCTGGACTTTGAAAAACCGCTAACCTCCCTGGTTTGGATAACATCTATTCTTTCGATTTTTGTAACTTTTGCTGCCAGTTATGTAATGATTGGCGATATGCCTCATGACTTATGGTTGGTGCTTTCTATTATTATTAGTGCAGGTACCCTTGGTGCGGCGCTTATTCCTGAGTTTACCAAGCTTTTTACCAGCCCTAAATCAACCCACGTGAACGAAGTGGTTGAAGCTTCAAAAAAAGGAGGTGCTTCGCTGAATATTCTTTCCGGTTTGGTAGCAGGTAATTTTAGTGCTTTCTGGCAGGGCATGGTTTTCTTCCTGTTGATGTTTATCGGTTATTACGCTAGTACCTACGGCTTGTCGAACTTTATGATTTATCCTTCCATATTTGCCTTTGGTCTGGTGGCTTTCGGTTTCCTTGGTATGGGCCCCGTTACCATTGCTGTTGACAGTTATGGCCCGGTTACCGACAACGCACAATCTATTTACGAGCTTTCATTAATTGAAGAAAATCAAAAAGAGGTTACTCCTGAAATTGAAAGAGATTTTGGTTTTAAACCTGATTTTGAAAAAGCAAAATATTACCTAGAAGCCAATGATGGTGCAGGTAATACCTTTAAAGCCACTGCCAAACCGGTTTTGATTGGTACGGCTGTTGTTGGTGCCACTACCATGATCTTTTCATTGATTTTGGTAATTAAAGATACGCTGGGCATTGCTCCCGAAACAATCTTAAATGTTTTGAATCCATACACAGTGTTGGGCTTCTTGTTGGGTGGTGCTGTTGTGTATTGGTTTACAGGCGCATCCATTCAGGCTGTTACCACAGGTGCTGCCCGTGCTACAGAGTACATTAAAAACAACATTAACCTTGATATGGGTGCCGAGAAAAAAGCCGACATCAAAAAATCGAAAGAGGTGGTTCAGATTTGTACGATTTATGCTCAAAAGGGTATGTGGAACATTTTTATTGCCCTGTTCTCATTTGCTTTGGCCTTTGCCTTTTTCTCAGCACCGGTGGGTGTTGTTGACGGAATGAGTAAAGCCGATGTAATTGCCAACTCGATGCCCGTTTCGCTGTTTATTGGTTATCTGTTATCCATTGCTTTCTTTGGATTGTATCAGGCTATCTTTATGGCCAACGCAGGTGGTGCATGGGACAACGCCAAAAAGGTTATTGAAGTGGATATGCAGGAAAAAGGTACCGATCTTCACGCTGCTTCGGTAGTGGGTGATACTGTTGGTGATCCTTATAAAGATACCTCTTCGGTTGCTTTGAACCCTGTAATTAAATTTACCACACTGTTTGGCCTGCTTGCCATGGAAATTGCCATATCGCAAAGTTTTAGAGCCATTGCCCCATGGATTGGTGGTGTTTTCTTCGCGGTGGCACTTTACTTTGTTTACCGTTCATTCTACAAAATGAGAATTAACGAATAAACTTTTTCAATAATAAATTTAAAAGGCCGGTGAGTAATCATCGGCCTTTTTTTTGCAGTTTTTTCAGGGGAGTTAATTTATATGAAAACCGGAAAAAGTTGTGTGGAATTGTTTGGTTATAACCGTAATAATAATTATAATTGCAAATAATGGGGTTATAAACGAACTATTAAGTTGAAACCTGCCTCTGTTCTAAATTTCCTCTTTTATTATTGACTGATGCATATTTATTATATAGAACCACACAAAATGACTTTTAAGGAAAACACCTGTTATATTCAGGTGAAATTATTGTTTCGATAAAATTGCAATGAGCAAATTTAAACGAAAACAGGTCAGGTAATATTGTTCTATTTCCCGGTAAGAAATATTGTGTCAGTATTTACAGCATAACGATAAACAGATACTAAAATTTCAATATTTAAACAAAACATTATAATTATGGGAAATTATCTCTATGGGCTGACAGTACAAGGTATCCAGTCCTATATTTTTGAAACCAACAAACTGCGTGAAATTGTTGGAGGGAGTGAAATTGTGGAGCAGATATGCACCACTTGGTTTAAGGCATTTGTAGAAGATAAAGATAAAAATATAAAAGGAAATTTTTATCAGAAAGCCGCCGGTAATATTCGCTTTGAAACGAAAGATGAAAATAGTGCCAAGACCATTTATAATGAATATCACAAATTCCTTTTAGAAAATTCCCCCGGCGTACCGTTTAGCCAAGCAGTAGTAGAAATCAATGAAAATGTAACCGAAAACCAAGCTATTGACGAATTAGATGCTAAATTAAGAGCACAACGCAACCAACCGCTATATGCTTTTGACTTGGGATTGATGGCAAGGGGAAAGAACCGCCGAACTGGAAATCCGGAATTTACCGAATATAATAATGATGATGCCGAATATCCGGATATTATTACTTATGCAAAGCAAAAAAATAAAGGTGCGACTGCACTACAAGATAAGACAAAAATAGAAGGAATAACGTATCCTACCGAATTTTCAGAAATTGCCAAAGGAAGCACCAAAAGCTGGCTCGCATTAATCCATATTGATGGTAACGGTATGGGAAATAGAATTAATGATATTAGAAAAGGAAAAGGTATTTTGGAAACACTTAAAGGTTTTTCTGAAAATGTAGAAAAATCCACCATTGCCGCTTACCAAAAAGGTGTAGATATAATACAAGATATTCTAAAACAAAAAGGCAATGTAACTTTACCTATGCGTCCCATTGTGTTGGGTGGTGATGATGTAACATTAATTATCCGTGGCGATTTGGCTATGGCATTTACTTATGCTTACTTGGAAGAGTTTGAGAAACAAACAGAAGAGAACTTAAAAGATTATGGCGGCAAGTTAACAGCTGCGGCGGGCATCGCCTTTGTCAAAGAAAAATTTCCGTTTCATTATTCCGCTCATATAGCAGAAGAACTAACCTCATTTGCCAAAAACAAAAGTGAAAGGAAACATTCGTGTCTGCATTTCCACATGGTACAAGATTCATTTGTTGATAGTTATAAAGACATTATTATTAAGGATTTGACAACTAAAGATAATTTTATGTTTATCAATGGCCCTTATTATCTCAATAAGCCTAAAGCTCAAAGTATTTCGGGACTGTTGAGTGACATAGAAAAACTAAAAAGTGAAGATGCCCCCACAAACGCCATGCGTGAATGGGTAGATGTAAAATTTAATAATTCCTTTATGGCTGATACGATCATGGGAAGGATAAAAAGAAAATACGGTGAAAAATATCAGGATATTATTAAAAACACAAAAGCATATATTGATTATCATACTTTATTATCCGTAGGAATTAAATATTAAAACATTATAATTATGAAATATACAATTACATTTTATTCATTTTGGCGTATCGGAACCGGACTGGGAAGCGGCAGCAAAGATAGCGCCCTTATGAAAGATAACGATGATTTGCCGATTATACCCGGCAAAACCTTAAAAGGACTTATTCGTGATGCCTATTACGAATGTAATTTGCAAAACGGAAAAACATTGTTTGGACATGAATTGCCGGAAGAAGTTGGCCAACTCAAAAAAGCTGATTTGCAAGAAGGCAAACTCTATTTCGGTACGGCTCATTTGCCCGATGACGAGATAAAATTTCTAATAAACAACAAGGAATTAATCAAAGGACTGTACCGGAATATTACCACCACCCGATTGGATAATGACAAACAAAATAAAGATACGGCTTTGGTTAAAAGTGAAGTTTGTATTCCTTTAACGCTTGAAGCCGAAATTAGTCCGGTTAATGAAGAAACAATAACAAATGAGGATATAGAAGAACTGAAAAAAGCTTTTAAAATGCTCAAACTTATGGGTGAAAAACGCTACCGCGGTTTGGGTAGATGTAAGGTTGAACTTAAATAAATACGAACAATCATGAAAAAACATATTTACACATGCACCGTACAAGAAAACCTCGTGTTGATTAGCAAAGGAAAAACCGAGCAAAATACACAGGCATTGGAATATATTCCCGGTAGCAATATCCGAGGCATTGTGGCGGGTAGTTTGTTTAGTCAAAATGCTGATAAAAATGATATTAACAACATTATTTTCAATGGCAGTGTGCTGTTTGGTGATGCACATTTAATTATCAATGGGCAAAGAAGCCATAAAATACCGGCAAGTTATTACTACGAAAAAGATAACAATACAATCATTAATTTCCCGACAACCGATGATTTTAAGAGCAAAAAACTCAAACAACAACGAGCCGGCTATTTTATTTTTAAGAAAGGCAAGTTAAACATAGCAAAACCAAATTACGGTGATAGCATCAAGTCATCACGAAACATAGAAAAACGCAGTTCCCGGAAAGGTGGCTTGTATGTCTATCATTATCTGAAAAAAGGACAAAGTTTTCAATTTGAAATTCTATCGGATAATGATAAACTTTTAGAAAAAGTAAATAAGGTGTTACACAAACAAACCAAATTTATAGGCAAAGCCAAAGGTGCGGAGTTTGGTGGTAAGGTTAAATTTTCATTTTCAAAGGCGGAAGATGTAACAATTATCAAAACAACCGGCACCATACTCTACGCTGACAGCAACTTGTGTTTCTTGAATGAGTTCGGAGAATTTACCGCCCGTCCTACTGCCAAACAACTAACGGGAGACGATAATGCCAAGATAGATTGGGAAAAATCCCACATCCGTTTTCGCCGTTATATGCCTTATAATCAATTCCGGCAAAATTGGGACGCCGAACGCTTGATTATTGAAAAGGGTTCTGTATTTGTTTTTGAGAAGGAAGTAGAGTTTAAAAATGATTTATCGAAAGGCATCGGCTGTTTTGTAACCGAAGGGTACGGCAGGGTATTGATAAATCCAGACTTTTTAAACATAAATTCATTGAATATTGTTGATATCACAGAAACATCAAATGATAATCAAAGCCATAATAACCAAAAGGTTAGCGATAAAAATTATATAAAATATTTACAACAGCTTAATAAAGAACAAGAATTATCGGAAACCATTCAGAAAAAAGTAAATGAATATGTCGAAAAAAAATCTTTTTCAAAAAGTATTTCCGCTTCGCAATGGAGCCGGGTGTATAATGCCACTAAAATGATAACGGATAACAATTCATTGGAAAATATTTTGGAAGATATTCAAAAAGGTAAATCCAAAGAAATTTGGAAAAACAAGGATAAAAAATTAATAGATGATTTTTTAAGCGATGAAATAATTACAAACAACAAAGTTTTTGCTTTAAAACTGCTATCCAAAAAAATGCGATTAGAAACTAAAAACAAATAATAATATGAAATTCCCATATAGATATATTGCCAGAATTATCGTTGAAGCCAAAACCCCTTTGGC
>JALVAQ010000394.1 GCA_027011095.1 Bacteroidales bacterium | reverse complement strand
TTAACGTCCTGCAACATTACCGGTAAAATTGAGTCAACCGGCATTAAATCCCTCTCCTTTGGAACCGGTGGCGGTTTTACCAATGAGATAAAATCATACACACTGCTGCCCGACGGAGCTTTATGGCTGCACAACAGCCTCTCCAAAGACAGCACCCTGATAAAAAAAGTGAGCAAAAGCAAAGTAAATAATTTTTACAGTGAAGCCCTGGATTTGGGACTTGATACCCTACATTACTCAAAACCCGGTAACACTTACTATTTTATTACCATAAACAGAAAAGGAGTCTCCAACAAAACCGAGTGGAGTGCTGGCCAAACCGGACTTCCCGATGGAGTTCTACTGTTTTATAATAACCTGAGAGAGATTTCAAAAAAATAACCATTCACTAAAAATATTTATTATGAAAAAGTTTACATTTTTCCTTTGGATTACTACGTTTACATTTTTAAGCACCTTTTCTTTTGCTCAAAAAAACACCAATCCCTTTTCGGTAAAACAAAAAACGGGGATAAGCAAAACGGGTTTTCAACCTTCACCACTTACAAACCAAAACAGCATTACACGGCAGGCACCTGTAGCAGCTTCATTTTCATTTAAAAGTACCGCCTTCAAAACGCCTCTGCTCAAAAGTAGCTATCATTTTACAAACATCAGGTACGATAAAAACGGATTGTTGTCGTTTGTTTCGTGTAAAAAGGGCGAAGGGGCAGCATACACTTCCCGCTCACCGCAAAGCATACTACAGGCAGCCATCCGGTTTTTAGAAAATATAAAACAAGCCATGCGCATTCACAATCCTGAAAATGAATTTCAGGTGATGCGGCTTTGGAGTGATGAGCCGGGTTATAACCATGTTAAAATGCAGCAGTATTATAAAGGTATAAAAGTATATGGCGGACAGGTTATTCTTCATGGAAAATCAGGTTTGATAAATACCATGAACGGAACCTGTTTTCCAACCCCAACCATTAATCTTACCCCTTTGTTAAACAAATCTACTGCCATCAGGGTGGTTGAAAAAGATATGTCGGCCACATCGCATATCATCGACCCCAATCAAATAAAAAACAAGCTTCTGACTTATAAGAAAACCGAATCGGAGTTGGTAGTTTATCATTTTAAGTTGAATCTGTTAAACGAAAAGCTGGTTTGGCACATCACCTTCCGACCCAATGTTTTGGAGCGTTGGGAGTATTTTGTAGATGCCAAAACCGGCGAAATCGTAAACAAGTATAATAACACCTGTTCCGATGGGCCGGCAACGGCAAACGCCATCGACCTCAATGGAGTTACACGCACCATAAACACCTATCAGCATGCGGGCAACTACTACCTGATTAACACCACCAAACCCATGTTTAACAGCGGGCAGTCCACCATACCCGATCAATTGGTTGGCGCAATATGGACCATTGATGCCAACAATTCCAACAGTGGTGATTTTTATCAGGTAATGTCGTCAAACAATACCTGGAGCGATGCAGCTTCGGTATCGGCGCATTACAATGCCGATAACACTTACAACTATTATAAAAATACCCATGGCCGAAACTCCATTGACGGAAATGGCGGAACCATTATTTCAATTGTAAATGTGGTAAACGATGATGGAAGCAGCCTTGCCAACGCCTACTGGAACGGCAGTGCCATGTTTTACGGCAACGGAGGAAGCATGTTTAAGCCGCTGGCCGGCGCCGAAGATGTGGGTGCCCACGAAATGACACACGGTGTAATTCAAAATACCGCCAACCTTGAGTACCAATACGAAAGTGGTGCCATTAACGAAGCCATGGCGGATATAGGTGGCGCCATGGTTGACAGAGACAACTGGCAGATTGGTGAAAAAATCATCCCGGTGGGAAGCCCTTACTTCCCCACCGGCACGCTGCGCGATATGTCCAATCCGCATAACGGCGGAAGCAGCTTTAACGACCCATCCTATCAGCCTGCCAATGTGAGCGAAAAATATACCGGTAATCAGGACAACGGCGGCGTTCATATCAACAGTGGCATCATTAATTTCGCCTATTACAAAATTGCCGAAGCCATTTCGAAAAGCAAAGCGGAGAAGCTGTTTTACAGGGCTTTGTCGGTATATATGACCAAGTCTTCACAGTTTATCGATTGCCGCATTGCCTTTGAACAGGCTGCCAAAGACCTCTATGGAAACAATTCCACCGAAATGAATGCCGTTTCGGATGCCTTTTATCAGGTGGGCATTGGCGATCCCGGTACAGGTGGTGGTGGCAGCGGTTCAGGAGCGCCGGGAGGCATTGCCGTAAATCCCGGGCAGGATTATATTTTAAGCTACGATGTTAACCCCGATGATGACAACACCCTATATATTTCGAGCACCGAAGGCACCAACTTTACAGCCATTTCGCAAACCAAACTTAAACGCAAACCAAGCCTTGTTGACAACGGCTCGTGGGGGGTAATGATTTCGGAAGACGACAAAATGAGAAGCATCGCCATGTCGGGTTCATACGAAGAAAATGTTATCTCGCCGGATACAATTTGGGACAATGTGGCAATTTCGAAAGACGGAAAGCGTATAGCAGCCATAACAACATCCATTGATTCGGCCATTTATATTTACGATTATAATTTGGGCTACTGGTCAAAATATCATTTGTACAGCCCTACTTTTACACCAGGCATCACAGTAGATAATGTGCTGTACGCCGATGCACTGGAATGGGATTATACAGGCCAATA
The DNA here is from genome assembly GCA_027011095.1 of Bacteroidales bacterium. Taxonomy (GTDB): domain Bacteria; phylum Bacteroidota; class Bacteroidia; order Bacteroidales; family F082; genus B16-G9. Next base: position 3,880 of record JALVAQ010000394.1, on the reverse strand, counting down.
TGTTATTTACGATGCCTACAACGAGATGGAAAACAACAATGGCGAAAATGTTGATTTTTGGGATGTTGGTGTTATTCGTGTGTGGGATAACGCTTCCAACAGCTGGGGTGACGGTAAAATAGAAAAGGTATTTACAAGTCTTCCCGAAGGGGTGAGCATCGGTAACCCGTCGCTATCGAAAAACAGTCCGTATATTATTGCGTTCGACTATTATAATGCTAATGACAACAGCTATGCCGTTTTGGGAACCAATCTGGAAACCGGCGAAACAGCAACCATCTACGAAAACAATGAACTGGGTTTTCCAAATTACTCAAAAAAGGATGATATTGTTGTATTCGGAACTCAATACAATGGTAATAATATGGTTGCAGGAATTGCCATGCAACCTGATAAAATAAACTCCACAGGCGATGCTTATCTGTTGATAAACGTTGCCAAATGGCCCGTGTGGTACGCCACCGGCGACCGCAACCTGATGGGGGTTGAGGAAAATGTTTCAAAGCCGGTCTTCTTTAGCAATGTTTATCCCAACCCTGTATCCAGCGAGGTTTCGGCAGTGTTTAAGTCAGAAAAAATACAGCCCTATTCGGTTTCGGTATATAATGTTTTCGGACAGCTTTTATTAAACAAAACCGGCAGTGCCGTTAACGGACTGAATAAAATTACATTGCCTCTCGTAAGCCTAACAAACGGTACTTACGTGGTAAGAATCACCTTAAGCAACAGCACCAAAACACATAAAATTGTAAAAACAAACTAGATATATTTTTTTGATAAACAGAATAATATCAATATATTTGTACAATTAATACTACTCTACAGTTTATTGTCAAACTACAACGTTATGAAAAATTCAATTAATACTTTTATGATGACCCTTTTGATAATCACATTGTTTACCGGTTGCCAGGAAAAAAGCAGGTCATCGCAAGATAGCAGTACAAATCAGGTATCTATTAAAACTACTTCCAACCATTTCGATACAATAATAGGGCATGATATTAATGGTAAATTTGTTTTGACATCAAATATTTACAAAAAAGTAGCTGACTGGGAAAAAGCCATCAATAAAAAGTCATCATTAAATCTTACATTTAGTAATGTTTCCATTGAAATAAATGATGGTAAATATTTTCTTACCGGTGTAGATGAATCTGCCCATGCCACCTCCCGGATAAAATTAATATTGTCATCGGGTAATTTTTATGAGGCTAAATTTAGTGCAGGTACGGCAAGGTCTTCCTGGCAAGGATATAGTTGTACCTGTTCAGGATGTAAAAGTACAGGACCTGATTCTGCTGGAGAATGTTCTCCCAAAGAAAATGAAGACGGATGGTACTGCACTGATTGTTCTAAAGGCGACTGTGCTTAAACAATTACCGCGGTTGACGGTGGCATAATAAGTCAATAGCAATTAATATTATCGTGGTTAATAATAAAGAGGGACTGTTAGTTGATACAGCCTCTTTTTTAGTTTCCTGCTAAAAGTTCCTCCTGCTAAAAGCTCGTTCAGGTTTGCAATTGTTTATATCCTTCATGTATAATTGTTTTATGCCCGAATGGTTGTTGATGTTTTTATAAAGGTAGTAAATGGTGTTGTTATTTACTTTTATATTCTCATAAGCCATTTGTGAAAATTTTGTTACAAATTTTAAAGTACCCTGATGTAAGTTGACCAAATAGAGATAAACCAAACCGCTTTTCCGGTAAGCAACATAAAACTTGTGTTGAACCGCATCTTCTATCACTTTTGATTTATTGACAATTGATTTGCTCCATTTTATTTTAATATTTTGCGGCAACGAATCATGGGTGCTGTATAATTGAATAAAAAGATTGTTAAAATCAAAAAAGACAACCGTATCATTAATATGAAAAATATAATTTTCAATTGGTTTATCTCCTATTTCTTTCAAAAACCTGTAATTATGCTCATATTCTCTGATGTTGGCCATAAGTAATGAATCGTTTTCGATGGATGAGATGGGAATATTGTGCCCCCAATATTTTGATGAAATATCGCAAACATCCACCAACAATTGGCGATACGTTGTTGAATCGACAGCGCTAATTAATTCTGTCCTGTTTTTGTTTTTTTCATTTATACAATATATGTGCGTGCTATAGCCAAACAATGACTTTTTTTCGAAATAGATATTCCGGTCGATTCTAAATAAGCAATCTCCCAGGGTTTTATAAAATTTGTTTATGTCAAACGGCTTCATTAGTACAAGGCTGTCCTGATAAAAAACAATCTGGTAAGCACTGTCTTTTGTCAAAACATGATAATTGTTAAGACAATCTTTATAGAGCTTTATGGAATTTTTCGGTAAATTATTACAATAAACAATTGTGTCAAGGTTTTCATTGAGAATAACCACCGAATTGGCGGTATTAATTCCTATTTTCTTCTGAAGCACTATTATGTTCCGAAAAACAAAGCTATAGTCAAGGATTGTAAATTCGAGATTTTTATTGTAAACGGTTTTTTCGCTTTCTATGTTAATTTCATCGAGGGTATAAACCCTGTTTTTCATTAAAATAGTAAAGCTGGTGTCCGTTGGTGTTTTTACCACAAAATAATCGGGTTTGTAGTTGATATGTGAAACCTTAACCGTATCCGGCAAAGTATGTAGTTTAAGTTCAAAAAAACCGGTTTTACCGGTAGTTGTACCGGTATGGTTTTTTACAGCTATTAAATTCACATTATTAACGGGCTGTCCTGTTTGAATATCAAATACTGTACCTTTAACTGATACCGTGATTGTTTGTCCTGAAATGTTATAGGTTAGAAGTAAAAGAATAAAAAGCAGGCATATTTGCATGATTTTGTTGAGGAAATCTTTCCTCTTATTATTGGTATTAATAGAAGGAAAGAAAATATAAAAGTATTTTTTACTCATTTTCGCATTGAGTGCAACTCCGGTTAATTTATTTTAAAGGTCACGAATCAGCTTATATTCCCAGGTTAATTTTTTATTTGTTATATCATGATGAAATATTAATGCTTTATTACCTATTGTACCCGAAGAAATTCCAGAAGCTAAAAAATATATTCCATCTGATGTAATATATTTAAATTCTTTTACTTTAAATCCAATATCTCCAGCAATACAAATAACTTCTATTCCTTTCTGTTTTACTTCTAACAATTTAGGATAAATATCTGTATAAAAATTATTTGGATTTATACAATAGAAGCAACTACCCAATTCTCCATTTGAGACAGATGAGATTTGAGGTTCCAGGTAACTATTACCATACATCCAAATTAATTTATGATGCAAAATGATTAAATGTGAGGATTCTTGTATAGTATCTACAATTCCTTCAAAAAAATCTTTTTGTGCCCCAATAATATTACTAAGGCTATCTTGAGTATCTAAAACAATAAAGGTTATTCCATCTTTATAATAAGAATAAAACGGAGGCCTGTTTGTAAAGTTTTGGATTCTATTTAAATCAGAATAATCATGATTACCAAGCGACCATAAAGTGTTTATATTTCCAACATCGAAAACAGAATCAACATGAGCCATTGTATAATCATCCTGTGATGTTAAATGTGCTAAATCACCACCAAGCCATAACATATCAAATTTACTAAAGTCAATTCTTTCTACTAAACTATCCATAAAAGGATTGGAACTAGTTCTTGTATGAGAAATATGTATATAATTCTTTATCTCGGGAACAATAGATGGTTCTACGGTTTCATCTCTTGTACAAGAGCCCAAAAAAACTATTAATAATGGTATTAATATAAATAAAGTTCTTTTCATTTCGATTCTGATATTAAGTACAACGTGTCCGGCTCTGGTGCGCGCCGCTTTTATTATTACTAATTATTCTGAAAGAATTCGGTATAATTCAAGGT
>JALVAQ010000393.1 GCA_027011095.1 Bacteroidales bacterium | reverse complement strand
CATTTTCCCAAAAATCGCAGAATGCAGCTCACCAAATTCATTGCTTGAAAAACCAACAGCAATATTAATCTAATTGATCTGTTTTCGGAGGAGACTCAATATTTATTTAATTATTGCTATATTTGACAAATCGTGTTTTTAATAATATTAAACTTTTAGGCCATGAAAAGATTTTACTTATTTTTATTTTTTTTGATTGCATTTGGTTTTAGCTGCTTCTCTCAGCAAAGCACAATTGTGTTAAAACCGGGGCCTGTAAAAGGCAAAGATGCCAACGTGTTATCGCGAAATCCAGCCACAAATTACGGAAACAGTCATCTTTTTAAAGCCGATGCCTGGACCTATAGCGGAGAATTTTATATCGATCGTATTTTTCTTGATTTCAATTTAGATACTATTGTTGATGTGGACAACCTGATTTCGGCCAAACTCAACTTATATTATCATTACATTAATGTTGGAGGTGAAACTGAACAAACGCAGTATGGCGATAACTTTAGTGTAATCAGAAGGATTATTACCCCGTGGGAAGAAGGTAAAATAACCTGGAATAATCAACCTCAAGACACGGAGGAAGACCAGCTAATAATGCCCCCTTCCACAAGTCTAAGGCAAGATTTTTTAGGGATTAATGTAACTACGCTTGTTAAAGATATGTTAAATAAACCTGATAGTAGTTTTGGTTTTATGATAAAAATCTACAAAGAAGAAACTTATCGTAGAATTGCCTTTGCCTCCAGCGACCACCCCGATCCCGAAAAATGGCCGGAGTTGGTTTTGGAAATTAATTGTGATTCGATGACAACCGCCGGTTTCGAAAAGTCGATAGAAAATGGAATGTACCAGTTTACCGACACCTCTCAAAATGCAACTACCTGGTATTGGGATTTTGGGGATGGGTATTTTTCCACTGTTCAAAACCCGAAACATGCCTTTTTTGTTGATGATACGGTGCAGGTTTGCTTAACCGTTACAGGAGGTTGTGGTACCGATACTTATTGTCAAACCTTTAAGCCCAGCCTGACTTCGGTAAATCAAAATTTGTTTGAAAATGAAATATACCTATATCCTAATCCGGCAACAAACCGGGTATTCATAATGTCGAAGGGTGTTAAACCCGGGCATCTGACAGCTGATATCTACAACGCTTTAGGGATGGTAATCAACCACATTGATTTTAATTATGCCAATGGCGAAAAGTCGTTTGATGTTTCAGGGCTATCTTCAGGAGTTTATTATGTGCATCTGAAAGCAGGCAGGTTTGTATCGGTTAAAAAGCTGATTGTCCAAAAATAGTTTTGTCCAATTGAATTGTATCCTCACTGGTTTTATTTAATATCTTTTTTTGACATTTCTTACCAAAGAAAGCAGGAATGCAGGAAATATGAGTGTAAAAACCCTATTTTTGTCCTTTAAAAAACAGAAACCATGGATATTGAAAAAGCCATTACCGATTCCATTTCGGTAAAACAAAAAATATTGGAAGATGCTTCGTTGCAGGCTCAGATGTGGGAAGCGGCTGAATATTGCATCGAAACCTATCGTAACAACGATGGTAAAGTGTTGTTTTGCGGAAACGGTGGTAGTGCCGCCGATGCACAACATCTTGCTGCTGAACTTTCGGGCAGGTTTTATTACGACCGCGACCCCTTATTTGCCGAAGCCTTGCATGTAAACACATCCTTTTTAACTGCCGTTGCTAACGATTATTCCTACGATGAGGTTTACTCCCGGATGATAAAAGGCTCGGGAAAAAAGGGCGATGTGCTTTTTGGCATCAGCACCTCCGGAAATTCGGCCAATGTGGTAAACGCTTTAAAACAGGCCAACGAGCTTGGTATGAAAACCATTGCCTTTACCGGCGAAGGGGGTGGCGAAATGGCCGCTGTGGCTGATATCTGCATTAAGGTTCCGTCAACCGATACGCCGCGGGTACAGGAAGCTCATATTCTTATCGGCCATATTATTTGCGAAATCATCGAGTCGGAACTCTTTCCGCGCAGCTGAGCAATGGGCGGCTTTTTAAAATATATTGACAACACCTGGACACTGTTTCTTGACAGAGACGGGGTCATCAACAAACGGATTGTTGACGACTACATTAAAAAATGGGAAGCGTTTGAGTTTCTTCCGGGTGTTCTCAACGCCGTAGCTGCTTTTTCAAAACTTTTCGGGAGGATAATAATTGTTACCAATCAACAAGGCGTTGGCAGAGGGTGGATGAATGAAGAGGCACTGCGAACAATTCATCAAAAAATGAAAGCAGAAATAGAAAAAGCCGGTGGCAGGGTTGATGCCATCTACTATTGTACCGATTTGAAAGATAAACCCGGTAATTGCCGAAAGCCTTCGGTTGAGATGTTTGAAAGAGCAAAAAGAGATTTTCCTGAAATTGTTGCTTCCAAAAGCATCATGGCGGGCGATTCGCAAAGCGATATGGATTTTGGTAAAAATGTCGGAATGTTTACGGTTTTTATTGGCGGGCATAATAAAACTGCAAACGTTTGCTTCGACAATTTATATGAATTTGCAGACGCCATTTTAAAACAATAGTTTGTTTCTTGAAAACTTATTTGCCATAACGATTGTCAGTACCATTCAATTAATAGATTTGTGGTTTGATTTAATTTGCTGTTTATGACGCCAACCATTATACTTTTTACTTTTTTAATTTACACGTTTCTGTTGTTTGCCGTATCGTGGTTTACTGCCCGTGGGGCTGACAACCAAAGCTTTTTTGTCGGCAACAAAAAATCACCCTGGTTTGCAGTGGCTTACGGAATGATTGGCGCTTCGCTTTCGGGTGTTACTTTTATTTCCGTTCCGGGATGGGTGGGTAGCAGCGGATTTACCTATTTTGTCATTGTGTTGGGCTATGTGGCCGGCTATGCGGTTGTTACTTCGGTACTGCTGCCGCTTTATTACCGGTTGAATCTCACATCCATCTATACCTATCTCGATCAGCGTTTTGGTGCCAAATCCTATTTAACGGGAGCCTCGTTTTTCCTTATTTCAAGAATTGTAGGGGCAGCGTTCAGAATGTTTCTCGTAGTATCGGTCCTGCAATATTTTGTGTTCGATTATTTTAACATCCCTTTTTGGGTAACTGTGGTTATTTTTATGTTGCTCATTCAACTGTACACATTAAAGGGCGGTATTAAAACCATCGTTTGGACTGATACATTGCAAACCACTTTTATGCTGCTGGCGGTGCTGTTAACCATTGGTTTTATACTTCACCACATGCAGGCCGGCCTGGGAGATATTATCAGTAAGGTATGGCATAGCGATTACTCAAAAATGTTAATAACAGATTCCCGTCATCCTAAGTTTTTTCTGAAACAATTTTTCAGTGGTATGTTCATCACCATTGTTATGACCGGACTTGATCAGGATATGATGCAAAAAAATCTGAGTTGTCGAAATATATCAGATGCCAAAAAAAATATGACAACATTAAGCTGGATTCTGGTTCCCGTTAATTTGTTGTTTCTGTTTCTTGGTGCCGTACTCTATATCTATGCCGCCGAAAAAAATATTACACTTCCCGCTAAATCTGATCTTGTTTTTCCAACCATCGCCATTGGGAATCTTGGTTTGACCGCCGGTATTGTATTTATTGTGGGGCTTATTTCCGCAGCCTATTCCAGTGCCGACAGTGCTTTAACAGCTTTGACAACATCCTTCAGTATCGATATTTTAAAATTAGATAAGAAGTACAAGGGTAATGAAAACTTGTTGAAAAAAAAGCGGATGATGGTTCATACCTTTATGAGCCTTACTGTTATATTTGTAATCATTCTATTTAAGGCAATCAATAACGAGTCGGTAATTGCTCAGCTGTTTACTTTTGCAGGATACACTTACGGGCCGTTGTTAGGGCTTTATACCTTTGGACTGTTTACCAAATGGAGATTAAAAGATAAATGGGTTCCGGTTGTGGCTGTTTTGTCGCCAATTATAACTTACTTTATCAAAGTTAATTCCGTTAGTTGGTTTGGTGGTTATCAAATAGGGTTTGAATTATTAATATTAAACGGGTTAATTACATTTATCGGATTACTTTTTATCATAAAAAATAAATAAAACTATGGCAAATTTCAGATTTACTGCATTAGAACACACTTTGGACAGGCCTGTTGTTAAGGTCAACTACCCATCAGCAAAGGTGTCAGATTATTTTGGCTCCATGGCGTTTAACCAGGCTACCATGCGCGAATATCTTACCGACGAAGCCTATAAGGTGGTGATGAGTGCCATTCATAAAGGAATTCGTATCGACAGGAAAATTATCGACCAGATTGCTTCCGCCATGAAGGCTTGGGCCTTGTCGAAAGGAGCTACCCATTACACCCATTGGTTTCATCCGTTAACAGGGGCTACGGCTGAAAAACATGATGCTTTTATCATGCCTGAACCCAATGGGAGAGCCATCGAAGAGTTTCAGGGTAGTGCCCTTACGCAGCAGGAGCCTGATGCGTCCAGTTTCCCCAGCGGGGGCATTCGTAATACCTTTGAGGCACGCGGATATACTGCCTGGGATCCTACTTCTCCGGCCTTTATTATGGATAACACCCTTTGTATTCCCACAATTTTTGTTTCCTATACCGGAGAGTCGCTGGATTACAAAACACCCTTGTTAAAGTCGTTGACAGCATTGGATAACAACGCCAAAGAGGTTTGCCGGTATTTTGATAAAAAGGTGGGAAAAGTTTTTGCCACACTGGGTTGGGAACAGGAATATTTTCTGGTAGATGATGCTCTTTTTGCTGCCCGTCCCGATTTGGTACTGACCGGCAAAACGGTTTTCGGCCACTCATCGGCAAAAGACCAGCAGCTTTCTGACCACTATTTTGGAACCATCCACGAGCGGGCTTTGGCCTTTATCAAAGATTTGGAAATTGAAGCTCACAAGTTGGGTATTCCTTTAAAAACTCGTCATAACGAGGTAGCACCGTCGCAGTTTGAGTGTGCGCCGGTTTACGAAGAAATTAATGTGGCTGTTGACCATAACCAGTTGCTCATGCACCTGCTGGATAAAATTGCCAGACATCACCATTTTAAAGTACTGTTGCACGAAAAACCCTATGCAGGCATTAACGGTTCCGGAAAACATAACAACTGGTCGCTGGCTACGGATACCGGTATTAACTTGTTATCTCCCGGAAGAACAGCTAAAGATAATTTCCGTTTTATAGCCATTATGGCCAATATATTAAAAGGGGTTCACGATTATGAGGAGTTGTTGAGAGCCAGCATTGCTTCCGAAGGAAATGACCTTAGGCTGGGTGCCAACGAAGCACCTCCGGCCATTATATCGGTGTTTATCGGCGAGCAGATTAGTAAAACGATGGATACCATTGAAAAAATGCCCTCCAGAAAATCGTTGGGAAATAATAATAGTGGTGGATCACTCGATATTCCGAAAATTCCTGAAATTTTACTTGACAATACCGACCGTAACCGTACTTCGCCCTTTGCTTTTACCGGTAACAAATTTGAGTTTAGGGCTGTTGGCTCAACAGCTAACACCGCCAAGCCCATGTTTGTGCTGAATACCATTATTGCCGAGCAACTTGGTAAGTTTAAAATAGATGTTGAAAAGGAGATTGCCAAGGGACTTAAAAAAGAGGATGCTATTTTTAACGTGATTCGTAAATACATCAAGGAATCTAAAAATATCCGTTTTGAGGGCAACTCTTATAGCAGTGAATGGGAAAAGGAAGCAGCCCGCAGAGGCTTGTCCAATAACAGAACTACGCCTGATGCAATTAAAGCATTCTTGCAAAAGAAATCCATTGACCTGTTTGCTAAACATGGTGTTTTAAACCAGGTGGAGTTGAAGGCGCGCTACGAAATTAAACTGGAGAACTATACCAAAAAGATTCAAATTCAATCGCGTGTGATGGGCGATTTGGCGGTGAATCATATTTTGCCCACTGCCATTCAGTATCAAAACCGGCTGATTGACAATGCTCGCGGTCTGAAAGAGGTGTTAGATTCAAAAACCTTTGTGAAACTTTCTCGCAATCAACTCAATACAATTAAGGAAATTTCTGACCATGTTTCCAACATTAAAGAGTATGTGGCCGAAATGGTAGAAGCAAGAAGGTTAGCCAACAAAATTATGGATATTGAAAAGAAAGCCGAAGCTTACAAAAATAACGTTTTGCCTTTCTTTGAACAAATCAGACATCATGTTGATAAACTGGAATTGCTGGTTGACGATGAAATCTGGCCCTTGCCCAAATATCGTGAGCTGCTGTTTTTGAAGTAGATTAATCATCAAAGTGCCCTGAAAGGGCAGCATAATATAAGACAACATGAATCATAAAATAATTCAAAGGTATTTCCCCGGTTTATCGGAAAAACAAAAGGAGCAATTTGCGCAGCTTAAATCGTTGTACGATTTTTGGAATCAGCAAATTAATGTGATATCCCGTAAGGATATGGATGACTTTTATCTGCATCATGTGTTGCACTCGCTGGCCATTGCAAAGGTAACGCCATTTAAGGATTTTACCGAAATTATGGATGCTGGTACCGGCGGTGGCTTTCCTGGTATTCCGTTGGCCATTCTTTTTCCCAAAGCAAAGTTTTAT
>JALVAQ010000392.1 GCA_027011095.1 Bacteroidales bacterium | reverse complement strand
CTTTAGTTTATAATTTATTTTTTATTGGTTACATGGAACTCTCATGTAAAAAATCAAATCGTTTTGTTTGAATTAAAACAGGTAAATAGTCGCCCCCGGCGATGCTTTATTGGGGATTTACGGGTAATACCTTAACCAACAAATTTGATAAAAATATTTAATTTATTTCACATAAATATACTATATTTGTGAAATTACCTACACCTTCTCTCACGGTTTGCAACCGTGAGCTATGACACTACAAAAGCAGAAACCAATTTTAATAAAGATAGACATTTGCCCCCAGTGCCGCCTTATCTCTGATTTGTTTTTTCAAAACAGCTTTTTCCTCCTCCTCAATAAACGGGTTTCTTCGTAACCAAAGTCGTTTTAAGTTGGGTTTGGCAATGAGTTTCCATGGAATATCTTCCAAATTATTATGTTGTATGTCAACCTCTTCCAACGGTTTAATAACCGATAAATCGGGAATGGAGATAAGCTGGTTAAACCCCGCATCTAAAATGGTAAGGTTTGGCAGCTTAGTAAGCCATTGAGGTAAAAACTTAAGCCTGTTATGATGGATGTAAAGAAACTTTAGCTGCTTTAGATATTGGATGCTTTCGGGAAGTTTGTCCAGTTTGTTGAACGATAAATAGATTCGTTTCAGCCTTGTTAGTTTTCCAATTGTTTCGGGAATAGTATGGATGCCGTTGTAGTAAAAATCCATTTCCATCAGGTTTTGCAGGTTAAAAATTTCCGGCGGAATGGCGGTAAACCGATTTTTATAAAAAATTACCGTTTCCAGATTTTGCATTTTTCCAAAAGATTCGGGGAGCCGCGACAGGTTGTTGTTGGCGAGGTTAAGCCGCTTAACGCCGCTCATCATTTCCATGTTGTCGGGTAAATCAAAAAGTTTATTGCCTGCCAACAACACCTTTTCCACACGGGCTAACCTGATAACAGCCCGCTTGTTAAACTTAATCCGGTTAAAATTCAAATTGACTTCATTCAAACTGTCAGGTTTCCTGATAAACAACGGGACACGCCTTATGTGATTATCGGTACATTCCAGCGATTTAAGCTGCTTTAACCTTCGTATTGAACAGGGAACACGCTTCAAATTACAATGATCTATTACAACAATTTCGATGGGGCTTTTCGCCGGAAAGCAGACTCTTTTCACAGGGTTATCTGATAAGATTACAGTTTTAAGGCTGTCGTGTTTAAAAAATTTCCGTTTAAAATGTTTGATGTTGTTTCCCGAAATATCAATTTTTTTAAGCCGGTAAAAGCGTGACAGGTCAGGGGGCTGAGTTAATCCCAGGTTACTCATTTTCAATTCGGTAACACTATCGGGGTTCAGGCCGGCAAGCTTTTTAAAAAACACAGCCCTCGACAGCGTTTGCTTTTGTAAGCGCTTCTGCTCCCATTGGTCTGCCTCCTGTTGTTTTTTGCGCAACAGAGCGCTATTACTGGTTTTGTTTTCCTGCGTTTGTGCCAACAGCGGCATCAGCAACAATAATAGGATGGGCAAATATTTTATCATTTTTACAATGCGTTAAAAAGGGATTAAAAGTACAATATTTTATAGTCTCTGCACCAACTGTTCCCGGCTAATTCCTATTTTGATGTGCTGACACCATTATAGAACCGATAGAGTATTGTCGGATTTTGTTGCCTGGAACTTTGTCAAAGTTGCTAATAATCTTAAAAAACCCTGTGTTAAATCCCCGAAGGGGATGCAATATGAATAACCATACGTGCTAGCGTATGGAGATCACACAAAACACAACCAAAGCCCCGTATAGGGGTGTAA
>JALVAQ010000391.1 GCA_027011095.1 Bacteroidales bacterium | reverse complement strand
TTGTGAATACTTTATTTCACCATGTAATTCGCAAGCATTGGCAAGCGTATTGCTAATGGTTCCGAATTTTACAATGTTTTTATGCCAGTTCTTTAATTTGCGTTCGTCAACATTCGTCTCAATTTCCAAAATATAATCAATGCGTTTCATGGCAGGCGGATTGTCGTTGCGTTGGCCTTGAACCGTAACTTTTGCTGACTTATAGGGGTAGTGCAGCAGTTCCGAATAGCGCTCCACATTTTTCAGAATGCAGGCAGCAAGCGCCGTTAAAAGCAGTTCGGCGGGATTGGGTAACTCATTGTCTCTGCCGGCAGATGCATCAAATTTGATGGCTGTTTTGTTTGCCATGCTTGTTGCCTTTCCGCCCTTTTGCGAGGTGGCACTGATTTGATAGTTTAACATTTTTATAGAGATTTTATTTGGTTGATAATTTTGTCGGCATTGTTTTCCATAACATTAATTTTTGTCCGCTATTTAACCTTCACTGATATGCTTGTACCTTCTTTTATGTTGTCGGTTACCGGGCATCTTGCTTCGGTTTCTTCGAGCCAGCTTTCGATAGCCTCCTGTGTTTCATCCTCGAAATCAGCTTTAATCGACACATTGATGTGCTGAAATCCGGCACGTTCGTCAAAGGAGCAACCCATAAAATTGCATGGGTTCATGCTTCCTTTTATGTCTATTTTCATACCGTTAAGTTTCATGCCTCTTTGTCTGGCAACTTCGTGGCCTGTAACGTTTAAACAGCCGGCCAGCGACATTAACAACACCTGTACCGGACTTGGCCCCAAATCGGTTCCTCCCATGTTTTCCGGTTCGTCAATTATCATTTTAAACTTCCCCGACTGTATGTTAATTCGTGCAGGAGATTCACTTTTTGCATGAACACTTACGTGTACTTTTCTTACACGTTCTTCTGTTACATTGTTTAATGTTTCTACTTCCATTGTGTTGTTTATAAATTATTTCAATAGTACATCGTAAATAAACGATGTTATCCTTTAAATTTTTTTAATGATTGCAGGTGTTTTCACCCGATTCCACATTAAAAATAGCATGAAATAAACTTTTGGTTAAGCAAGCCATCCTGATAGAACCATTCCGGTAAATATTAACTTTTAAAATCCGTTTCATGGCGCAAAAATAATAAATAATTATAGTTCATCGTAAATATACGATAAATATTTTTTAAAAGATTGAAAATATTGTATTATGTGTTGCAGGTTTACTCCACAGTTCGTATTAAAGCCGACTGTCCGGGTTTTAAATTGAACCAAAAAATTAAATTATTGCCTGCTTGTTTTTGGGCGGGTTTCAGTCCGTTAATCACTACCGCTTTTGCTTTTACCGCAAACGATAACCCTGTTACAGTATCACCGGAAGTATTGGTAATTTTAACTCTGCCATCGGGGAGCACGTCATAATCAATATGTTCTGTTGAAATGCGGTAGTTTAAAAAGTCCTTTACGGTGGTTACATTTAAAAGTCCTTTTTGGTTGAGTTGATGCATTAAACTTAGGGTACGGTTAAATCCGTTCATGGCTATAATGGTGCTGTCATCTGCATATTTCCAAAAGCCTTTGCCGGGTTTTGTCCAGGCAGGATAGCAATGGTTAACTTCCACTGCCCAATGGTTTATAAAAACGTTAAGCTGATGGCGTGAGAAAAAGTAGTTCCACAAACCTTCGCTGCCAATGTAAAGTACGCTTAATGTGGGCCAGTGATAAAAGTTGTTGGTGCGGGTGGGATGTTGCCAATAATCGGGTTTGGGATAAAAGTCGCCGAAGCCGGAGTAC
>JALVAQ010000390.1 GCA_027011095.1 Bacteroidales bacterium | reverse complement strand
AAATTTTCCCAGCGGGCCATTCATGCTGCCCTCAATCCTGTTAATGGTTCCATCTTCAAGATAGGGTATCAGGTGTTCGTGACAGGGAAACGATGCCGAAGGAAACCAGCGTAAATCCTTTACGCCAAGCTCTTTGGCAATATCGAAAACCATATTGGCAATCAGGTCGCCATTACGAAAATGATGATGGGTCGAAATGGTCATCCCATCCTTTAACCCCGATTTTATAAGTGCCTCTTTAAGATTGGCCACTATTTTGTTGCCATCATCGGGATAGTCGGCACAGGTGGCAATGGGCGGACCGTATTTTCGGCCTGTGGGACGATACTTACCCACTCCCATAAACGGAATATGCTCTTCGCCGTTAATAATGGTTGGCACCTGACGGCCTGCGGCATTGGTTACTATGTTTTTATATTTTTCCATGAATCTTCTTTTATTTTCAATTATTAAGTTTCCAATATAAACTACTTCTCTGCTGTGTCCGCTTCCCAGTTTTCGGGTAGTTTTCCGGTATTAACGGCAAGTTCAATGGTAGTTACAGCACGCTTAACCACGGGTGGGTCAATCATTTTTGAACCGAGAGAGACCACGCCCAGCCCTTTTGATTGGGCCTCTTTAAAAGCGAGGTATATTTTTTTTGCTTTTTCTATTTCAGCCTCTTCGGGAGCAAAATTTTGATGGATTACATTAATCTGCCGCGGATGAATGCAGCCCATGCCATCAAAGCCAAGCGATTTTGAAACCTTTACATTGGCAGCAAGCGCCTCCATATCGGCCACATCGGAAAACACAGAATCGATGGGTTGAATACCGGCAGCACGGCAGGCATTGACCACCATACTTCGGACAAAAAACGATTCGGTTCCTTCGTTGGTGCGCCGCGTACCCAAATCGGCTGTATAGTCCTCAAGGCCAATGGCCATGGCAACAATGTTATCGGCCGCGCGGGCAATATTATAAGCTTCCATTACCCCTTTAGCACTTTCAACAATGGGCATCAGCCAAACGGGGGTGTCGATATGATGCTGTTTTTTAAGTGTTTCAATAACCTCATTAACAGCATGAATATCTTCGGCACCTTCGCACTTGGGTACCAAAATTAAATTGGGATAATGGGGAATGATGAAATTTAAATCTTCCAAACCCCGCTCACCCTGATTGATTCTCACCATTCGTTCGGCACCATAAAAATGGAGCGTACGCAGGGCATTGCGAACCAAAAAGCGCGCTTCAAACTTTTTATCGGGTGCCACAGCATCTTCCAAATCCAAAATCAATCCGTTGGGATGATGAATACCGGCATTAATCATTAATTTGGGTGCATTTCCGGGAAGGTATAACCTCGAAAACCGAAAAGCTGTTTTTTCGGTCGGTTTTTTATTCTCTTCGCGCTGAGCCGGTAAAAACTCTTTTTGGGTATTCAGCACCATCTTAATGGCAGCTTCAAGCCGTGCAGCCATTACAAACTCCAGAGCGCCACCGTCCTCAATGTAAATTTTTGCATTTTTTATTTCAAAAAAAGCAAGGACATCGTTAACCAGCTTTCGGTTTGATTTTCCGTAATAGGCTTCAACCTTACTTTTCATTTCGAGTTGTATGCCCCCGTTTTCGAGCAACTCAATTTCAACGAAACAGTCTGATTTAAGGTTTTTTCCCCTGTTTCCTGCAACTCCTTTTTTCTTCATATTATTTTGCTGTTTTTGGAGTGACAAAGGTAATATGTGTTTTTAATTATTAAAGGTTTCGGAATGAAGTTGTTTAAAGTCTAAGATGTGTTCTGTAGATAAAGTACAGTATATT
>JALVAQ010000389.1 GCA_027011095.1 Bacteroidales bacterium | reverse complement strand
CGCATCATCATTATAATGGGCGATGTAAAGGGTATCATCGACATCCAAACGGAAAAGGCACTGTCGGGTTGTTGAATAACCACCGATGAAGATATCACTGCAAAAATAAGCGGCAGCGATACGGGCAACATAAATTGTTGGGTGTCGGCCTGTTGGTCAACGGCACCGCCAATGGCTGCAAACAGTGATGAATAAAGCAGATAGCCCCCGAGAAAATAAATCAGGAACGAAAAAATCATCACTTTAAAATCGATACCACCCAGCACATCCGAAACCTGACTAAAGGCTGCTGCATCAATGCCGGAGTTGTTTTGTGCCATAGCCATTTGTCCGTGGTTCGACTGCATAATCGTTGCGAAATCGCCTCCCATAACCCCCGATTGAAAGATGCCCACAAAAGCAAAGGTTAAAATAATCCACAACAAGAACTGCGTAAGGCCAACCAGTGCCACTCCCACAATTTTACCCATCATAAGTTGAAACGGTTTTACCGAAGAGATGATTACCTCGACAATGCGGTTGCTTTTTTCCTCCGAAACCCCTTTCATTACCTGCGCGCCGAACATAAAAATAAAAAAGTATATCATAAATCCGGCGAGGTAGGCAAGGCCTATTTCCACTTCGGTATTGCTTTTTTGTTCATTGCCGGTTTCGTCAACTTTAATGGTAACCAGGTTAATATCGGTTTTGGTTTCCTTGATTACTTTCGGGTCGATGCCCACGGCCATAAGACGCTTGGTTTCAACAATGTTTTTCATTACCGATTTAATGTAAGCGCTTACATTTAGTCCGGGTTGCTCGTTTGCAAACAGCTGCGCATTAACGGGAATATTCAATTCGGGAAGGGGGATATAAAGCAGCAAATCTTTATTTGCAAGCGCTTTAATCTTTTCGGTTTCAAGGTCGCCGTTTACATAATAAAAATCAATTTTATCCTGATCTTTAAATTTTTTATAAAACCAGCCTGTTTCGTCCAATACGGCAACTTTGGTTGCTTTTCCGGCTGTGATGTTGCTTAAATAAACAGGCGCCAAAATCATGGCAGCCATTAACACCGGCCCGATGAGCGTCATTATGATAAAGCTTTTTTTACGTACTCTTGTAAGGTACTCGCGCTGTATGATTAGTGCAATTTTATTCATGAGCCGAAGTTTTATTGTTATTCACAACTTCAATAAAAATATCATTTAGCGATGGCAGTATTTCCTGCATGGCAATAATTTCTGCTTTTGGCAGAAGCTTTTTCAACAGGTTATTGGGCGTGTTTTCGTGTAAGAGCTGAATGTCGGCCGTAAAGGAATCGTGAAGCTGCTCTTGTTTTTTGATAAGAAAATCAGCAGGGTTTAAAAGTGATGTCAGCTCATTTTCGGTGCGATAAACAATGTTGAAGGTGTTGGTTTTAAACCGGTTTTTTACTTCGTGGATTTCTCCATTCAGCACATTGTGGGCTTTGTCAATCAGTGTAATATGATCGCAGATTTCTTCCACCGAAGCCATGTTATGGGTAGAAAAAATTATGGTGGCTCCCTGTTGGTTAAGATATCGGATTTCATCTTTCAGGATGTTAACGTTGATGGGGTCGAATCCGCTAAAAGGTTCATCAAAAATAAGCAGCTTGGGTTCGTGCAAGATGGTTACGATAAACTGCACTTTTTGCTGCATTCCCTTTGAAAGCTCTTCCACTTTTCGGTTCCACCATGACCCGATTTCGAGACGCTCAAACCAGAATTTAAGTTTTTGCATGGCATCGGCCCTCGAAAGACCCTTAAGCCGGGCCAGATAAATGGCCTGCTCGCCCACCTTCATTTTTTTGTAAATGCCTCTCTCTTCAGGCATGTAGCCTATGTTTCCGATGTCTTCTCTGGTAAGCGGATGGCCATTAATATAAACCTCGCCGCTGTCGGGGCGGGTAATCATGTTAATAATTCGAATCAGAGTTGTTTTTCCTGCGCCATTGGGACCAAGCAAACCGTAAATACTTTGTTGGGGCACTTCCAAAGTTACCTTGTCGAGTGCCTTTTGAGATGCGTAGGTTTTGGTAACATCTATAGCGCGTAAATAGGGCATATTGTGTGATTTATTTATCTAAAATACTCTTTCATTCGTTCAAAAAAGCTTTTATCTCTTGAGGTTGGGTTTGGCCTGAAATTTTCCGATGTTTTCAGTTTTTCCATCATGGCTTGTTCCTCTTTCGACAGCTTTTGCGGTGTCCAGATATTGATGTTGATAAGCAGGTCGCCATGGCCGTACCCGTTTACATCGGGAAGCCCTTTTCCGCGCAAGCGCAATACTTTCCCTCCCTGTGTACCCGATGGAATTTTAATGCGCACTTTTTTGCTTACTGTCGGGATATCAACTTCGGTTCCAAGTGCAGCTTCCGCAAAGTTAATGTAAAGGTCGTAAATCAGGTTGTTGCCGTCGCGTTTTAAATTTTCGTGTGGTTCTTCCTCAATAAGCACAATCAGGTCGCCGTTTATTCCTCCTCGGGCACCGGCATTTCCTTTGCCCCGCAGGCTGAGTTGCATGCCGCCGTTAACACCGGCCGGAATATTTATGGTAACCACTTCATGATCTTTTACAATTCCGTTGCCATGGCAAACATGACAGTGTTTTGTAATTATTTGCCCTTCGCCACCACACTGCGGACAGGTTGACGATGTTTGCATTTGTCCTAAAAAAGTGTTGGTAACACGTGTTACCTGCCCCGTTCCATGACAGGTAGGACATGTTTGGCGTGAACTACCATCTTCGGCACCTGTTCCGTTACAAGCGGTACAGGCAACATATTTATGAAGTTTTATCTTTTTTTCAACGCCGTTGGCCATCTCTTCAAGGGTGAGTTTTACCTTGACCCGCAGGTTTGAACCCCTGTTAACCCTGCGCCGGCTTCCGCCACCGCCAAAACCACTACCGAAAGCGCCACCGAAAATATCGCCAAAATGGCTGAAGATATCATCCATCGACATGCCACCTCCACCAAAACCACCACCTGCAGCACCGCCAACACCGGCATGGCCAAATTGATCGTATCGCTGACGTTTATCGGCATTACTCAATACTTCGTATGCCTCGGCTGCTTCTTTAAAAAGCTCTTCCGCCTCTTTGTTGTCAGGGTTTTTGTCGGGATGGTATTTTAATGCCATTTTCCGGTAGGCCTTTTTTATCTCAATTTCGGTGGCCGTTTTAGAAACTCCAAGTACCTCGTAATAATCTCTTTTGCTCATTATTTCGTATGTCAATTATGTATGCAACATTTTTAAACAGTAAAAAGTCACCCCGAAAATATGCTTTCCGGAGCAACTTATTACGCGCTATGTTAAAACTTTTCTTATGCAATGCAGCTTAAGAGAAGTTGTTTTTTTAGGTATTAGTTTCCCACTACCACCTTGGCGTAGCGGATTACCTTATCGTTCAATAAATATCCTGTTTGAATAACATCCACAACTTTTCCCTTCAAATCATCCGAAGGTGCCGGTATGTTAGTCAATGCTTCATGCCAGTCGGTGTTAAACTCTTTACCCATCGATTCCATTGGTTTTAAGCCTCTTTGTTTTAAAATATTATAAAACTTGTTGTAAATTAACTCAACACCTTTTATTAATTCGGGATCGGCATGATGCTCTTCAAATGCTTTAAGGCCTCGCTCAAAATCATCCAAAACTGGTAATAAATCAACAATTAAATCTTGTGAAGCCGATTTTATCAGCTCCAGTTTTTCTTTGGCAGTACGTTTTCTAAAGTTATCAAACTCCGAGTAAAGTCTTAAAAACCTGTCGTTTAATTCATCGTATTTTTGTTGTAAGGCCTCTTTTTCTTCCATAAGCTTATCCTCTTTTGAGGCTTTCTTTTTACGGCCTTTTCCTTTGGCCTTTTTCTCTTCAGTATGCTGGTCTTCAAACCGAACATCTTCCATTTCAGTGTTTTGCTCTTTATCTTTATTTTCTTTCATATCTTTATTTCCTCCTTAATATTGTTCAATTAAATACCTTTAAAAGGTTGTTCTGCCTGAACAAAATTTTTGCCAATTATTTTTGCAGTCAAAATGACAGGTTTTTGAATGGGGAACAAGCTGCAAGATATTATTATGTAAGTTTAAAATAGGCGAGGACAAACCACAATGTTGCACCAATCAGAAGCAACGAAATTAACAGAGCCGTAATTCTTTTAATAATTATTATCCGGTGTTCATTTTTTGCTTCTCGTTTTATTTTTTCCAATTGTTCGGGTGTGGCCTTAATATCCGGAAATTTAAGCTTGTTTTTTTGAGTTTTTTTAAATATTAGTTTATTGTCATACAGCGATTTCCGTTGCCTTGCATTGTTTTTAAGGCTGGTAATCATTGCTGATACTGTTCCTGCAAAACTCATAATAGCATATTAGATTCGTTCAATGTCTGCCCCCAGCGCCCTTAATCGTTTATCGATATTTTGATAGCCGCGGTCTATTTGTTCGATGTTATCAATAATACTGGTTCCGTTGGCCGAAAGTGCTGCAATAAGCAGTGCCACTCCGGCTCTGATGTCGGGTGATGTCATTTTGATACCTCGTAATGGAGGTGTTCGGTCAAGCCCGATAACCGTAGCGCGGTGCGGGTCGCACAATATAATTCGGGCGCCCATGTCGATTAGTTTATCTACAAAAAAGAGCCTGCTCTCAAACATTTTCTGATGAATAAGTACGCTGCCCTTTGCCTGAGTGGCCACTACGAGTACAATACTTATAAGGTCGGGAGTAAAGCCAGGCCATGGTGCATCTGAAATGTTCATGATAGAACCATCGATAAATGTTTGGATGGTATAGTGTTCGTATTTTGGAATAAAAATATCATTTCCCTTTTGTTGAACTTTTACACCAATTCGTTCAAACACATCGGGGATGATTCCCAAATCTGCCAGCTGTACATTTTTTATGGTCAATTCCGATGCTGTCATGGCTGCAAGGCCTATAAACGAACCCACTTCAATCATGTCGGCTAAAAGGGTGTGCGTAGTACCATGTAATGCCTTAACGCTTTTAACGACAAGCCGGTTAGAGCCGATTCCTGATATGTTTGCCCCCATTCGGTTAAGCATTTTGCTCAATTGCACAAGGTAAGGTTCGCAGGCTGCATTGAAAATAGTGGTTTCTCCTTCGGCCATTACGGCAGCCATTAAAATATTGGCGGTGCCCGTTACCGAAGCTTCATCAAGTAACATGTATGAGCCGGTAAGTTTTTTTGCCGTAACTCTGTATAGTTGGTTTGCTTCGTCGTAATAAAAGTCAACGCCAAGTTTTTTAAGCCCGTTAAAATGGGTGTCGAGCCGGCGACGGCCAATTTTGTCGCCACCCGGTTGCGGGATAATTCCTTTTCCGAAACGAGCCAACAGCGGCCCAAGAATCATAATGCTTCCCCTGATCTGGGTTCCGCGCTTGTAAAACTCTTCCGACTGAAGGTAATTTAAATCCACCTCATCAGCTAAAAACCTGTATTTTGATTCTGACAGTTTTTCCACTTTTACACCCAATCCTCGAAGCAGGTCGATAAGCTTGTTTACGTCTCTGATGTCAGGGATATTATCGATGGTAACATGCTCATTGGTAAGTAGAACGGCGCACATAACCTGAAGTGCTTCGTTTTTTGCACCTTGCGGAACAATGGTTCCATTAAGTGGTTTACCGCCTTTTATTTTAAATGATGCCATTATTATTTTTCTGAATAAATGCTTTTGTAAAAAAACGAAAATTAACAGTGCAAAGTATAAGAAAAATATTTTTTTTCCAACTGCTTGCTAATTGACAATGAATTTGTAAATTTGCAGCCCTTTTTAGCGTAAGCTAAAAAATCCGGGCCTATAGCTCAGTTGGTTAGAGTCCCTGACTCTGCCGATAGCTATCGGCACAGGTTGTCTCAGGACAATCAAAAGTGTTGAAGCACTATAAAACAAGGGCCTATAGCTCAGTTGGTTAGAGTCCCTGACTCATAATCAGGTTGTCCCAGGTTCAAGTCCTGGTGGGCCCACTAACCAAAGCCATTGTTTACTCTTTACTAGGGTAGCAATGGCTTTTTTAGATTATATACTATGTGTTCCTGTTATATTTTATACAGTTCTAATATTGGCCGGTTTTACATCGGGTCAACTCATATTGCTGTAGCTGAGCGTGTATTAAAACATAATGCAGCTGCATACGGTAAAGACAGTTATACTGCCGTTACTAATGATTGGGAGCTTTTTTTGAATATTCCTGTGAAAGACTTCGCGCATGCAGTAAGGATTGAGCGAAAAATTAAATCCATGAAGAGCAGCAGGTATATTAGAAACTTGAAAAAATATCCTGAAATGGTAGAAAAAATTGTTCGCAATACGAGTACGTAGTTTGATTTTAAAAGTATTGATTCAGGTGTTATGTTTTAATTTTATTTGGAGAATAACTGGTGTTTTATTTCAAAAGTATTTCTAATTTAGTACCTATAACTCAGTTGGTTAGAGTCCCTGACTCTACCGATAGCTATCGGTACAGGTTGTCCCAGGTTCAAGTCCTGGTGGGCCCACTAACCAAAGCCATTGTTTACTCTTTACTAGGGTAGCAATGGCTTTTTTAGATTATATACTATGTGTTCCTGTTATATTTTATACAGTTCTAA
>JALVAQ010000388.1 GCA_027011095.1 Bacteroidales bacterium | reverse complement strand
CTACTACCTTATGAATCAAATGAAAAGAATGTATAAGTACATCAGGAAAGGCGTAGTTATTTTTTAAAGATTGTTTCACTTCGCTCACAAATTACTTCTCCGGGCTAAACCCCTCCTCCGATAGTTATTTGGAGCTTTCGGAGGGGCTATGATTTCATATCTGCTATTGGAGCATGGTGTTAGACCGGTTAACATACAATTTGTTTTGTTGAAAAAAAGCAATATAGATTTAATTTTTTACGTTCTTTGTAATGCAAACATTAAAATGCCGGTAACATTTTTGTAATCTTAACAAATTTAACTGCCTTTCAAATAAAAATGAATTACAATTTTTTTTCTATGTTAAAAACAAGAATAAGTCTTTTGTTTCTGTCTTTTTTTCTAACGACATTGTCAGTAGCAGCACAATCGCAGGTGATAAAAAATGAAGATTTGGTTTACGACAACAACATACAAACAGTTTTGTTGTACCAATTGGGCGATCAGTTAACCGATCCGGTTATTGAGTTAAACAAGGGGGGGAAACTTCAATTGGAATTTGACGATTTAAGCACTGAAAGTTATACTTTCAGATATACGATTATTCATTGCAACCGCAACTGGCAGACCTCCGACCTGCAGCAGATGGATTACATTGAGGGTTTTACCGAAGGCGACATTACAAACTACGATTTTTCGTTAAATGCCATCCCCTCATACATTCATTACCAGGCGGTAATTCCTTCGGGTGATATGCGCATAAAGCTATCGGGTAACTATATTTTAAAGGTTTATTTAGATAATGATGATGACGAAAATGTAATTTTTACCCGTCGGTTTTTTGTATACGAAAACCTTGCAACCATCACAACAGATATTCCATACTACCCTAAAAAGCTGGAATATACCCAGCATAAACAGCAAATTGACTTAACGGTTCGAATTCCCGATTTGTTTAACACACAGGCCGACCAGCGTGTCAGGGTTTTTATCAGGCAAAATGGCAGGTGGGATAATATGAAACGCAATTTGGTTCCTACTACGTTTATGTCCAACAGGCTCGAATACAATTATCCCGATGGAATTGTATTTGACGGGGGTAATCAGTTCAGGTATTTTGATATGAAAAGTTTTTATTATCAGGCACCCAATATCAGGCGTATTATTAGCGAGGACAACGGCTACGAAGTAATACTTTATACTGATTTTTCAAGAGCAAAAAAGCAATACGAAACCTATACCGATATTCACGGGATGCGATTCATAAAGGCACGTAACGATCAGAAAACAAACATTGAAGGTGAGTATGCCCGTGTGGATTTTTCACTGAAAGTTACACGTTTTATTGATGCGGATGTGTATATAATAGGTGAGCTTACCAACTGGGTGCTTAACCCCGGCAGCAAAATGAATTACGATAAAAACCGAAGAATGTACACCAAAACCCTGTTTTTAAAACAGGGTTATTACAATTATAAATATGTGGTACTTCCCCATGGCCAAAAGGTTGCCGATGTAACTGCGCTGGAAGGCGATTTTTGGGACACCAAAAACCTATACAAAGTGTATGTTTACTACCGCAACATTGTTCCCGATTACGACCGGCTTATCGGATACGATGAGTTTACCTCCTTTTCGGCGAAAAAATAAAATTTAACAATTAATTCTCCCGGCCTATCCTAAACTTCATCCAACGTTTCGTGGATAACATAAATTCTTTTACGTCCGTCCATCCTTATTTGAAGCGGCTCTTCAAAGCGCACATGGGTAAAATAACGGCCTTTGGCCACCACCTTTTTTTGTCGTAATTTTTGATAATTTATTATTTCGGTTCCCTTTTCCGACTGAACGGTAAAGTATCCAATATTCATGCTGGTAACATTGTGAAAAAAATGAGAGCCGAGCGAAGCATCCAACGGGTAGTTGTGAAAGCTGGTTTCAACAATAACCTTGGCATTTGAAATTTGATGCCATTTTACCGGAATACCAATCCATTTATCGCGTGTACCCCATCTACCGGGGCCAATCAAAACATAATTTCGTTTTTCTTTAATCATTTTTTCGTTAAACGCCTCAATCTCCTCAGCCATCTCTTCGGTAGCGCTCTTATCGAAATCGTCGGGGTCGATGTAAATAATATCGCTAATACCCTTTATAATGCCGTTGCCCATTCCTTGTTTTGAGAGAAGCACCACTTTTTCATCGTCAATCATATTTAGATCAACATTACAGTCCTGACTACTGTCAATGAGCGGTTTAATTTGAAGGATAAAAAAGGATGCCCGGCCATCTTTATCTTTTGTAAGATCAACGGCATATTCAATTTCAACAGCAGTACCCATGGCTTCTTTACCAAGTTCCATGGTAACCTCGAGGGTTTTTGCCAACGGTATATAGTTGTATTTTAATATGTTGGCAAAGTTAACAATGCGAGGCCCCACTTTGCTTGTACCCGGATAAATCATGTTGTTGTCAGGGTTATATACCGAAACGCAGTGTTTAATGGCACCATGTTTTTCGGCAACGCTGATGTCTTCATAAGCAAGGCCTGCCATTTCACCTTCGAGAATGTTGATGTCTTTTTTTCGTAAATCAACTGCAAAAAATTTGACTTGTGAATTACGAAACTGGTCCTTTGGCGAATTAATTTCGATGGCCGGATATTTGGGTGAAAACCGAAATGCCTTGTTACCTTCAACCACATATTTACCAAGGCCAACAGCAGCAACAGCATATCCTTCTTCGGGTTTCATATGGGCAAAAGGGTAAAAGTTATACGATTGCGCCACACCACTGACATGGGGATAGTAAAGTCCATCAAACTCATTGCCCACCACCTCCTGAATGATAACCGCCATTTTTTCGTCTTCAATTTTATAGTTTACCGCTCTTACATATCCTTTGGCCATATTTGAATATACCGAAGCATAAACCATTTTAACAGCATCGCACACCTGTTTTAACCGCTTGTTTTTGTTGGGGTGGTTGTTGGGAAGCAGGTAAGTTTCAAAAATGCCGGCAAAGGGCTGCGTTAGCGAGTCTTCATACAAACCGGAAGAACGAACGGCAATAGGTTTTTTTATAATATCCAGTAAAAGACTAATTTTTTTTATGGTTTCGGTACTTAACTTTTTTTCCAGAAAGGCTTTTTGAACATTGGCAAAATCCGCCTCCTCAATGGCCGGTTTTAACAGTTTGTTATTTTTAATAAAGGTTTCAAACTCGTAGGTGCCGATAATAAAAGTAATCGGGGTACGAATTTTTATGTCCGGAATGTGTTTGTTAAATTCGTAATTATGAATAAGTGCATTAATAAATGCCAGTCCACGGCCTTTGCCGCCCAACGAACCGTCAGCAAGGGTAAAAATATTGTTTTCGGAAACATCTACCCCCTCATCAAAGGGAATAATATTGCCTTTTTCCTTTTCATTTCTATGTTCCTTAATCATACTTAAAAGGGCGGTACGCAACTCTTCAGGGCTGCTAAAGTCAGAAACTTTTTTCGGATTAATTATTCTTGCGGCTCTTATTTCTCCTCTCGCCATCAGCCACATCGAAAAATGATCGCGGCTGGAATGAAACAACAACGAATCTTCAGGGATACGTTTAAGCTGCTTTTCAAACTGACGCATGTTTGTAGCCCGTGCAATTTCGTTTCCGTTTGAATCTTTAAACACAAAATCGCCAAAACCAAGATAGTTTGTAATAAATTGACGAAATTCCTCATAAAGGGTTTCGGAGTTCTTGTAAATAAAAAGTGAATTGTTGGCTTTGGCAATTTTTTCGTAAGTAATATCAGACGACTGAATAATCACGGGTAAATTTTTAAGCACACTCCGGGTATATTTCAGCAGCTTTACCCCGGCATTTTCGTCCACCACCCCTCCCTTTTCGTACTTAACATCGGTAATCAAACAGAGCATGTAGTTTTTGTATCTATTAATGATATCGGTTGCTTCTTCATAAGTAGAAGCCAACAATATTTTAGGCCTGGCTCGCATCCTAAGTACTTTGTAAAGCTCATCGGCGCTGATATCTTCAATTATTTGCTTGGTTTGCTCCATCAACACCTTATACAAGAACGAAAGATATCGCGAATAGTAAACCGAAGAATCTTCAACCAAAAGCAGTACCCTGACCTGTGCAAGGTGTGTATCGTTTTTAACATTAATTTTATCCTCCAACAGCTTAATCATCGAAAAGAAAATATTGGAATCGCCATTCCAGGCAAAAACCCGATCGATAAAGCTGAGCTTTTGAGCCTGCCGGTTAAAGTATCCCACATCGCTGTTATTGTTAAGCAACAGATAAATAGGGATGTAGGGGTATTTGTTTTTAATTTGTTCGCTAACTACCATGGGCGTTTGCTTGTCAACCCCCACCATATAAATTATTAAATCGAAATGCTTTTGCTTAAGGAGTGTAAATGCCTGACTAATGGTTGCTGCTCCGGTAATTCGCGGAAATGAGGTGAGGTTTAACTGTCCGTATTGCCCCAGCATATGCTCGGTAAAGCGTCCTTCGCGCTCAATGGAATAGGCATCGTACAGACTCGAAATCAACAATATTTCCTTTACTTTAAAGGGCATCAAATCATGATATATATCGCGGCTAAAGGTGTCCTTATTAAGGAATTTTTGCAAAAAAGCGCTGCTTAATATTTCGGGTTTACTATCATTTGTCTGATAGCTGCCAATACCTTCACTATCTTCATCACGTGCTTCGTAAGTATTTAAGTGCCTCACTATTAAATTGGTAAGCGAATTAACAAAATACTCCTGATCGTTTACAACATTTTTATCGTTGGCAGTGGGTACACTCCGGCAAACCTGAACATACCCTTTGTTGCCTGTAAGTGTTTCAAAAAAGCGTTCTCTGCAAAAAGATGTATGCTTAAAGCCGGGGGTTTTATACTCTTTATTGTTGTAAATAAACCGAAGAAATATGGCCTGATTTTCCGTTCTGTAATGATTGGCTGCTTCAGCAATTTCAGTAAATGTTAAATCGATATTTTTGTTTTGTTTAACAATATCGTTGATTTTACTGATTATTTCAAGCAGGTTTAAATAGGATAATTTTTTGATCTTGCCCATAAAGAAGTCTTTTTTGCGGTATTACAAAATTAATTTAATTATTGTATTTTCGCAGCATAAAACCAATTATTAAATATGATTAAAGTTGCTCTGGTTGAAAAACACCCTGTTATTTGCGATGCTGTTTCGGCTTTGCTGAACGGTGCCGATGAAATTGAAATTTCGGGTTGTCATCAAACATTCGACGACTTAACAAAAACCATACGGTTTGAACCGGTGCATGTGGTGTTGGCTATTTTCCACAGCCCCGATATGGCAAACATTGATAACATTAAAAAACTTACAGGGTTGTTCCCAAAAGTTAAAGTGTTGGTGCTCTCGCTTTACAACAACGAAAAATTTATATTAAAACTGATAAAAGCCGGAGCAAAAGGACATTTGAGCAGCGACACAAACCGCTCTGAAATTTTAGAAGCCATTTACACGCTTCGAAACGGTTATGAGTTTTATGCCAAAACCATCACCAACATTTTGCTTAATAACTATCTGGATCAAAAGGGCAACGATACGGCCGAGAAGCAACAAAGGCAACAGGAGCTTTCGCCACGCGAACTTGAGGTTTTAAAAAACTTTGGCGAAGGATTGTCCAACCGTGAGATAGCGGATAAACTATTTATTTCCATCCGAACCGTTGAAACGCATAAAAACAACATTATGAAAAAAATCAACCTGAAAACCACGGTTGATTTGGTAAAGTTTGCTTTGAAAAATAATATTATTGAGCTGGATTAGCACCATAGGCTCTTACTCCTGCGATCTTTATAACCCGGACAAGCTTGGGGTTAATGGTACAATGATACAATGCTTGAATGGGTGAATGCTTGAATGGGTGAATGATACAATGCTCGAATGGGTGAATGCTTAAATGGTTTAATGGTTTAATGGTCACCTTTTGCGGAGAGCGGTGAGTGGCACGACGTTAGGAATGCTGTTTTTTCTGTGCGAAAGGGTCATACTTCGACTTCGCTCAGCATGACAGGCAGGGTGATGCCCGCATTCATGCCTCGATACAATTTTTCTCCGCTGAGGCTGCGAAAAATCACTCGGCATGACCCGCCCTCCGATAGTTATCGGAGCTTTGGGGATTGTTAATGATTAATCGTTAATTGTTAATGGTTATTGTTTTATCTTTTTTCATATTTCCGGCATCTCATCAAAACTAAAAGATTCGGACCTTAATCAATTTAACTGCTTACCGGCTTTAAATCGCAATACCAAAAAGCGCTGTCCCATATATTTCCCGATTTATACTCTTTACGTACGGTATCGCCAATTGTAAACGGCACCGGTTTGTTAAAAATCGGCCCGTCAAAAACAAAAGAGTGAAACTCGCCATTCTCCCCGCATGGGTCAACCTTTTTGGGAAGGTCGTTTAAAAACGACTCATCAATCAGGCGACCTGCAAACGACCTATCAAGCAACCGTGCGTTGGCGCTTACCACCACGGCTTTAAAACCTTCTTTGTAATTATTTAGCAGCTAATTCTGTAATAAAGTTGCTGCCCTCAAAGGTAGTAGAAAGTTCGTTGAAAATATTTTTATCGTTCTTTCTGGCTGTGGATATAAAGCCCTCTATTCGCGCATAGT
>JALVAQ010000387.1 GCA_027011095.1 Bacteroidales bacterium | reverse complement strand
TTAACAGCCGGTTCTGATAAAGTAAGTATTGATGTTTCTGATTTGCCACAGGGAGTCTATTTCTACTCAGTAGTTGCCAACGGAAATATTTACCAAACCAAAAAGCTTATTATTAAATAGCTTTTTTTGTGCCACAGTTTAAAATGTGAGCCACAACTAAACATTTAACGTTAGCTCACAGTTTTAAACTGCTAGCTAACAGTTACTTAATATCTACATACCGAAAGCTTTTTTAATCTCTTCCGTTTTATCTAACTTCTCCCAGGTAAAAAGCTCCACAGTTACCTCTTTAATTCGCATCTCTTTTTGTGAGTAGTCGAACATTTCAAAATGCTTTTTAATGGTTTTAGGTTCACGTCCCATGTGGCCGTAAGCAGCTGTTTCCAAATAAATTGGGTTTCTAAGTTTTAAGTCACGCTCAATGGCGGCAGGACGAAGATCAAATATTTCCTGAATTTTCAAGGCAATTTCGCCGTCCTGTAAATCTACTTTTGAAGTTCCATAAGTATTTACAAAAACCCCAACCGGTTTAGCAACACCAATGGCATACGAAAGCTGTACCAGCATTTCGTCGGCAACACCTGCAGCAACCATGTTTTTGGCAATGTGTCGTGCAGCATAAGCAGCCGAGCGGTCAACTTTTGAAGGGTCTTTTCCCGAAAAAGCACCACCGCCGTGAGCACCTTTACCACCATAGGTGTCCACAATAATTTTTCGTCCGGTTAAACCGGTATCACCGTGAGGGCCACCAATCACAAATTTCCCTGTTGGATTAACATGATAAGTAATCTCACCATCAAAAAGGGCCTGAATGGCTTTGTTTTTAAAGGTTGATTTTACCCGTGGCACCAAAATATTGATAACATCCTCTTTAATCTTTTGCTGCATGGCTTCATCCGATGCAAATTCATCGTGTTGTGTCGATACAACAATGGTATCAATTCTAACCGGTTTATTGTTGTCGGAATACTCAATGGTAACCTGCGATTTTGAGTCGGGACGCAGATAGGTCATCTCTTTACCTTCGCGACGGATTTCTGCCATTTCCTCCACTAACGAATGCGCAATTACCAGTGGTAACGGCATGTAATTGTCGGTTTCGTTGGTGGCATAGCCAAACATCATTCCCTGGTCGCCGGCACCCTGCGAGTCGGCATCTTCTCTTTCAACACCGCGATTAATATCGTCGGACTGGTCGTGGATGGCAGAAAAAATACCACAGGAGTTGCCGTCAAACATATATTCGGCTTTGGTGTAACCAATTTTGTTAATCACCTTTCTGATTTCTTTCATCACATCAACGTAAGTGATTGTTTTTACTTCGCCGGCAACAACAACCTGGCCGGTGGTAACCATTGTTTCTACAGCAACTTTTGAATTAGGGTCGAACGCCAAAAAATTGTCTAACAGCACGTCCGATATTTGATCGGCAACTTTATCAGGATGACCTTCAGAAACCGATTCTGATGTAAACAAATAAGACATAACAAACTTAAAATTAAATTCTTA
Source organism: Bacteroidales bacterium (assembly GCA_027011095.1). GTDB lineage: Bacteria > Bacteroidota > Bacteroidia > Bacteroidales > F082 > B16-G9. The sequence goes on along the minus strand of JALVAQ010000387.1, from coordinate 304 downwards.
CCTAATGAATGGTACTTGATGATTGGCGGGCTAAATTGTTTTAGCATTTTTTTTATGTGGTTGCAATCAATCAAATCCTTCCACTGTTATAAAGTTTTTATAACGTCGGCAAAGGTAATTTAAAAATTAAAGTAACCATGAAAATTTGAAAAGAATAATTGTTTCGGCAAATTACTATGGCTAATTCCTATTTTGATGTGCTGACACCATTATAGAACCGATAGAGTGTTGTCGGATTTTGTTGCCTGGGACTTTGTCAAAGTTGCTAATAATCTTAATAAAACCCTGTGTTAAATCCCCGAAG
>JALVAQ010000386.1 GCA_027011095.1 Bacteroidales bacterium | reverse complement strand
GTCCATAAGTGGAGGTAGGGGTCGATATGTGGAATATTACGTCCGCTGACAAATAATTCTTCTTTCATTTTCCTGATATTTTAATTAGGTAAGAAAATATAATTGTGGTTTGGTACCTGCTTCGGGAGCCAATACTTTCCATTTTCTGTTTTTCAATATCTTCGACACATCGCTGTTTGGGTCATCCAAATCACCAAAATGGAGGCAATGTGTAGGACAAACATCCACACAGGCCGGATTTTCGCCATCGGTAACACGGTGTACACAAAAGGTACATTTATCAACATATCCTTCCGGGTGGGGATAACGGGCATCGTAAGGGCACGACTCAATACAGGCACCACAGCCAATACACTCGTCATGGGTAACCAATACGATACCGCCATCAACAATATGACTGGCGCCCGTGGGGCAGCACCTTACACAGGGAGCGTTTTCGCAATGATTGCATCGCTCCGAACGTAATTCAATTTCCAATTTAGGATAGGTACCCGCCACGTTTTCCACAATCCAGTCGCGGCAATAGCCGTGGGGTACATTATTTTCGGTTTGACAGGCAACTACACAGTCGCCACATCCGACACATTTTTTGGTGTCAACCGCCATTGCGTATCTCATGCGTTAACCTCCTTTCCTGGTTTTTCTTTAAGAAATGTAACAAAATTTCCGCGCATTCCGGTGCCGCCCATTATTGGATCCATGTGTATTTTACTAACAAGTTTAGAATCGCTGGCACCATGGCCGTAAGCCCGGGTAAGTTTTTTATCGGTATGGCCAAATCCATGCACGAGATATACCGAATCCCATCGTATTCGCTCGGTAACCCTGGCCTTTACAGGAAAGTCGGTAACAATTCCATCCTGATTTTTTAACCATATATATTGGCCGTTTTCAATATCCCAAAGTTTGGCAACTTTCGGGTTAATCCATACACTGTTTTCTTTCATCAAATCCCAAAGGTTATGGTTGTTTGATGTTCTGGAAAAGGTGTGCATGGGTGCTCTGCCGTAGTTCAGCCTGTAGTAACCTTCAGCAGGCTCTTCATGATGGGTATATTTTGGCATGGGATCATATCCTTCTATTTCCAACTCGGTAGAATAGAGCTCAATTTTTCCTGTGTTGGTATTAAACTCAAAATCTTCAAGGTTTTGAAGAAAATATAAATCGTCAAATTCACGATCGAATTTTTTAACCCCGATACGTTTCATCTCTTCCAGTGAGGAACCAACTTTTTTCAGCTGCCAATCAAGAACATCTTCGTAGTTCTCATAATTGAAATAATCTCCCAAGCCCAATCTTTTGGCCAGCTCCTTGGCTATCCACCAGCCCGGTTTGGTTTCGTGTTTTGGTTCGGCAGCAGGCATCCTCAAAGCAATGTATGGTTCCCGGTGGGGTGATGTACGAATGGGGTCATATCTTTCAAGATAGGTGCATTCGGGAAGCACCACATCAGCCAGTTGCACAATATCCATGGGCATGGTGTCGACTACTACCAGAAAATCAAGGTTACTAATGGCCTCTAGCGTTTTTTTCTGGTCAGGCAACGAAGCCATAAGATTGGTACCATACACTATCCATCCGCGCAAATGACAATCTAAGTCTGCGTTTGGAATGGTTGCATCACAAATTCCGGTTGAAAGCACCTCACTAACTAAATTATATTTTCCGGGAGGATAGGCATCTTTCCACGACCTTTTTGGTTTAGGATAGGGTGGAGATGGATATTTTGGCAGATGTACTTTTTCAGGATTATAAAATCCGCCACGACGTCCCCAGGAGCCTAGCAGGGCATTTACAATGGCAATGGCTCTTGACCGTTGTAT
>JALVAQ010000385.1 GCA_027011095.1 Bacteroidales bacterium | reverse complement strand
GGTCGGCAGGGGAGTAATCCAGCTCTCGGTTAAGACCTGCGCGTACCGTTTTTCCGTCCAGCACAACAACAATTTTGCCTGTGGAAAACAGCTCTTTTTCAAGGCTGTAGGCCAGCTCGTTTTTCCCGCTTCCGTGAAGCCCCGTAATCCAAATGGTTTGTCCTTTTTGGCCGTAGCGTTTTTCGCGTTCTTCTGTGGAAATAAGGCTGCCTTGTTTAACAATATGTTCCCGCTCTTTGTCGGTAATACGGCTTGGCAGTTTGTCGCTGCTTACTTTATCCAATATCATTCCCACAGCCACCGTGTTATGGGTAACGGGATCTATCAAAATAAAGGCACCTGTTTGCCGGTTCTTTTTATATGCATCGAAGTAAAGAGGTTCGGTAGTGGTAATTACTACCCGGCCGATTTCATTCAGGTTGAACAACTCGGCATCACTTTTTTCAAGCGTGTTAACATCAACCCGGTATTGAATTTTGTCGATGCGCGCTTTGGTGCTGTGGGTGTTGTGTTTGATATAAAAGTTGGTGTAAGGATCCATGGGGGTTTCGTCCATCCACACCAACATGGCTTCAAAATGGCGGTTTACCTTAGGCTGATTGTCAGGATGAACCAGCATATTGCCTCTGGAGACATCTATTTCGTCTTCCAAAACAATGCTGATGGCCTGAGGGGGGAAGGCTTCGTCGAGATTGCCATCGTACGTGGTTATCTCTTTTACTTTAGAGGTTTTTCCCGAAGGAAGCACCATAATCTCATCTCCTTTATGTACAATTCCTGAAGCCATTTTGCCGGCAAAGCCACGGTACTGTAAATCGGGACGAATAACATATTGTACCGGAAAGCGGAAATCTTCAAAGTTACGGTCGCTGCTTATGTGAACCGATTCCAGAAATTCCAGCATGCTTTGTCCATGATACCATGGCATTCTATCGGAAATCTCTACCACGTTGTCGCCTTTTAGCGCTGAAACCGGAATAAAGGTGATATCGGGGATATCAAGCTGGGTGGCAAAGGCTTTGTAGTCGTTACAAATTTGGTCAAAGACTTCCTGTTTAAAGTCCACCAAATCCATTTTATTTACCGCCAGCACCACATGCTTAATGCCCAGCAGCGACACCAGGTAGGTGTGTCGTTTGGTTTGTGTGATAACTCCCTTGCGGGCATCGGCAAGCAGGATAGCCAGGTTGGCGGTGGAGCCTCCCGTAATCATGTTGCGGGTATATTGCTCGTGGCCGGGGGTGTCGGCAATGATGAACTTCCGCTTATTGGTGGAAAAATAGCGATAAGCCACATCGATGGTGATACCTTGTTCACGCTCGGCTTTGAGTCCGTCCAGAAGCAGGGCATAGTCGATGTCTTCGCCGGCGTGGCCTTCACGTTTGCTGTCGCGTTTAAGGGCTACCAGCTGATCTTCATAAAGCATCTTGCTGTCGAACATCAACCGCCCTATTAAAGTTGATTTGCCATCATCCACACTGCCTGCGGTGAGGAGGCGGAGGAGGTCTTTTTTTTGATCCTGATCGAGGAAGTCTCGTATGTTCATGGTATAATGTGTCTTGTTAATGAAGATAAAAGAAACAAGATAAAAGATAAAAGTTTTGGCTCCGTCGTTTATTTTGAATCTCTTTTTATATTTTCCGATGAAGAGTTAGGAAGATAAAAGAAACAAGATAAAAGATAAAAGTTTTGGCTCCGTCGTTTATTTTGAATCTCTTTTTATATTTTCCGATGAAGAGTTAGGAAGATAAAAGAAAAAAGATAAAAGATAAAAGTTTTGGCTCCGTCGTTTATTTTGAATCTCTTTTTATATTTTCCGATGAAG
>JALVAQ010000384.1 GCA_027011095.1 Bacteroidales bacterium | reverse complement strand
CATTGATCTATTACATGAGCATCATATTGAATTTAACGAGAAATATTCGCTTTAACCTGCCATGGTAACGCCCCGCTTCGGGGGCTTTCCGTATTTTTGTTGTATCCACCGGGCTTCACCCGGTGCTATTCAAATAGCATCCCTTCGGGACTTTGGTAAAGAGTTGTTGAAAAAAACAGGTAAAGTTTTTTTAGCTTAACAAAATCGCTATCACATCAAAATAGGAATTAGCCGTTTTTTTCTCAACTTTCAGAATTTCTGCTCACAAGTAATCGTTCAACTTGAAAAGATAACCCCGAAATTTTAAAAAAAACTTAAATCTATTGACAAAAAGTATAACATATCTTATTTTTGTCGATATGTAATTTTAAAATAGATTGCCTTATGAAACAATTACCAAAAATTTCAATTGCAATCGTGGCCTTATTCACCATGGTGATTTTAATGTTTCCTTCGTGCGACAAAATATTGGATAATCCTGATAGCAACAACCTTAACAAAGGAGATACTGCCTGGATATATGAAATTCCGGAAGCAGAAAAACTCTATATTCCTGATGCCTTTATGGCCATTGGCAAAAACGGAGATATTTATTTTGAGGTTAGAGATGTTAACGCTGTTGATAACCCTAGGGTTTATGCCATAACAAAAGATGGTAAGTTTAAATGGAAAACCGAACCTTTCGACGACGACGGATTGAATTATGATAAAATGTTAAACAGCGCTATAGTTGTTGCTGATAACGGTATTCTTTATTGCACTTCAGGGCCGTTTTTATATTCCGTAAACCCTTCCAACGGGCAGGCAAACAAATTGTGGGAATGTCCAAAAACAATTGAAATTGATAATTCTGACGTTAATGCCTACTCCCCTCTTGTAAATTTGTGCTTGACCAACGATGGCAACCTGGTTGTTCAAAGTTTCGGTGTGCTTTATGGTTTTGCAGCAGCGGTCTATTGTATAACTCCCGACGGACAACTCAAATGGATGGATATCCGGCATGACTCAGGTCCACAAGGCAATTCTATTGGACCTGACGGTAATATTTATGATGTTGCCGAATATTGGAATGAGGATGTAGGATTTCATACCCCTTATTTAGTTGTTACTGATCCTGATAACGGGAGCGTATTATGGAAACATCCGGCTGACTATAATACTACTCAAAAACCTATATTTACTTCAGATGGTGATGTAATTTTTCAATCAGGGCAAGAAGGAAACAATTTAGTAAGAATGGAAACAAATGGTTATAATAATATTTGGAGTCTTAAAAATAATGATGAATCTTATATGTATTCGGAAATAGATAAAAATGATAACACATTTTCTCTCTTTTATAATACCGGCAATATTTATATATCTGGTAATACCACAGGTGATATTACTTCTCCTGAAATCATTTATACCCCCTTATATCCAAACATTGATACCAAAGGAAACTTAACAGGAGGCCAAGATTTTGCGTTTGCTAACATTGTTTCAGCCGATAAAACGGGGAAAGTTTTATGGAAATATGATAAGATGGGAACCAATGGAAAGTCTGTAACTTTATCAAATAATGAAGTTTTATATTTTTCAAGTTTTTATGATACAGAAACCAGCAAAAATCGCAACAGAATATTTGCAATAAAATGGGATGCCTCATTGGAACATAGCGGATGGCCTCGTTACACACACGATAACAGAAACACTTCAAACTATAACAAATGGTAGGGGTTATTCAAAATTGTTTGTAATTATTTAGCAGCTAATTCTGTAATAAAGTTGCTGCCCTCAAAGGTAGTAGAAAGTTCGTTGAAAATATTTTTATCGTTCTTTCTGGCTGTGG
>JALVAQ010000383.1 GCA_027011095.1 Bacteroidales bacterium | reverse complement strand
CACTCCACCTACGAATGGCGTAATGCCCGGGTTCGAATCATGATTGTAAACCCCGTAAACGAAAACCGCTCATGGATAGAGCGGGATGCCCGCAACGTTCTGGCCAACATGCGTATAGATGCAGAAATCAGAGTAATCAATAACGAAATCGATAGACGTTCCATCTTTGATATCATCAAGCAGGAATCCATCAATTCCGATTTAGTGTTTCTGGGTTTGCCCGATATTGTAGAAGGCAAAGAAGCAGATTTTATTGAGTCCACCGACAAACTCTGCAAAAGCATCGGTACCACTGTTCTGGTCAAGGCCTCATCCATGTTTAAAGAATTACACATTGGTTTCAACCCCGGCCTGCCGCAACTGGATAAAACCAATAGCAAACTCAAACTCCTAAAAATACCAAAGCTTGCCAAACCAGTTTCTTCGCAGGCGGCTGGCGAGATTGAAAAATACTATAACCAGGTCACTCTGCAGATACATACAATCTTAAAGGAGCACCTCGATCCCATTTTCAAGTTACAGGCGGAGCTTCTTGAAAGCATCGACAAAGCATGGCAGGAATTTTATAACAACATGCATAATAAAATAAAGGAACAGGACGGCGATCTCAGGTTGTTTATCACGAAGCAGAATTTACGCTTGGTAGCCAAAACGAAAAAGCTGCGTGTTGATTTCAGAGAGCATCAGTTTCCGTTAATTAAAGGAAACATTGAATACCTGAGCAAAGCCCTTTTGGAGGTTCAAAACCTGATTCAAACAACTATTCCTGACTTTTTCACTTTAAAGCTTACCGAAGACGAAGCAAAAAGCTTACTCAAATCCTCCTTGTTAACACCGGGAGAAGCAGCACTTCTTAACTACAAACGTGAGTTTGAAATACCTTTCAACAAAATAAAACAACATATTTTACTGGCCGACCTGTCTCCTTCGTGGGAAGAGATGTTAAAAAACCTTGGTTACGCCAGCTATAAGCTTGAAATCAAATTCAGCAAACTAAACGACCTTATTGAAGATTATCAGGTAGGTAAATATTATTCAAAGGTTGAGTACAATCAGGTAATCGACACACTATTTAAAAAAGAGGCGTCATTCACCAGGTTGGTGGAAGAGATGAAAGAATCGATCAAAACCAACAGGCTTGTGGTAACAAATACACTACTGGCCGGCATTACCCGATCATTCAACAAAACCAGTGCGCTGATCAACACCCCCGAAGGCTGGAAACGATATCCTCATAAAGGTGTTATGTCGAAAATGAGGAAAGCAGAAAAGCAGGTTCAGCGTTTTGACGAAATCTGGAATAAAAACCAGGATATTAGCTATCGCGCCCGAACCATATCATGGCAACTTATCGGTTTAAAATTAAGGCTTCGCTGGCTCATGGTTAACGACATTATTCTACTCAATAGTTTCTATCATCAGTACCATCATGATATAATAGTTGATACAAAAAGTAAGCTGGATAAACTTAAATCAACATTGAATAATCCTGAAAAAATCCAGATTCCCGAAGCAAAGCTTGTAACCGAAATCGACAATCATTTGAATGAAATTTTCCATTGTAACAAAAAGATAGTGGACGGATTGTTAAAAGCATTACCTGATAAAGTAGATTTATTCAGTGAAAACAAATTTCAGGACTTCTTAACACATCAGTTTGATATAGATGAAACCAGCATCATTCAGTTAAGAAAACTGGTGATTTACATTGTAAACAACGATCTGTTGTCTTCCATTGACAGCCTGTTTAAATCAACGAGCAAACAGATAAGCGATGAATACCTGCAAATAAAAAATCACGTTGAGCGCGTGAACCATGCCGGAACCTCCTCCAAAGAAAAAGAGATTGCCAAAGCCATCACATTTCTTAACGAAGCAGGAGAAAGCGGCAAATTACGCCATGAAGGCCTGGAGTTACGCATCAACGAACGTCTTAATGCTACCTGGGATAAGCTTAGCCTCTCTTCTCTCTCCATACAAAACGAAATGCTTCAGTATTACATCAGAGAAGAAAAGAGTTCGCAACGAAAAGCATTTCTACAAAACACAACAAGCAAAATCAAAGCTCTTTTAAAGAATCAAAACAGGTAAAATAAAAGGAAAATATTTCCTCCAAATTTTTTTATTATTTTCTTGGAGATATAAAAAAAATATCTACTTTTGCCGCCACGTTCGACGAAAGAACAAATGGTCCGTTCGTCTAGTCAGGTCAGGACGCCAGGTTTTCATCCTGGTAACACGGGTTCGAATCCCGTACGGACTACGAAAACAATTCACAATAGGGGTAGTAATCTACCCCTTTTTTTATGTCATACTTTCTGTTATTGCTATTTTTTCAACTTTCAAACTCTCATTTGGTTAGAACAAAAGCTAAATTACCGTATATTTTAATTAATGTTGACATCAATTAACAGTTAATTTGTTTTTTGTTTAATGTATTTAACATATATTGTTATTTTTGTTGATATAAATAAACATAATCATGGAAGAATTGGTAAAAAGGCATACTGCATTAGTATCAAATGTAAAAACAGAATTTCAGCGAAATATTGCTTCTAAGCTACCTTGGGATGAACAACTATTAGGTATTAAAGGTTCGCGAGGCATTGGAAAAACAACCTTGTTGCTCCAGTATATTAAAAACAAATATGGGTTAAATCCTGAAGCACTTTATGTTTCACTTGATGATCCATACTTTTATAACCATACGCTACTTGATCTTGCCGATAATTTTGCAGCACAAGGAGGAGAACATCTCTTTATTGATGAAGTGCATAAGTATAGAGATTGGGCTGTTGAAATAAAAAAAATATACGATTATCACCCCGGTTTAAAAGTTGTCTTTACAGGTTCATCGCTATTACAAATTCTAAATGCTCGTGCAGATTTAAGTCGCAGAGCATTGGCTTACACAATGCAGGGGTTGTCATTTCGTGAGTTCCTGAAGTTCAAATATAATATTAAATCGGAACCGGTTTCTTTTGAAGATATCCTCAGAAACCATTCGGAAGTGGCATTAGAAATCGTAAAAAGGTATAAACCGTTAAAGTATTTTAATGAATATTTAAAAGTCGGATATTTTCCCTTTTACGAGGGTAACGAAGTATTTTACTATAAAAGGCTGTCTGAAATTATTAATATGATTATTGAACTTGAAATACCCCTTTTGCGAAAAACTGACATGTCAAAAGTTCCTAAAATAAAGCAGCTATTGGCTATCATAAGCCAATCGGTTCCCTTTAAACCCAATGTAACTGCACTCGCTAAAAAAATTGATATCTCAAGAAATAGTTTGCTTGAGTATATTCATGGCTTGTCAGATGCGAGTATTGTTAAAACTGTTTCAAAAAATGCCTTTGGGGTTAGCCTGTTGCAAAAACCGGAGAAACTATACCTTGAAAACACAAATTACATGTTTGCTCTGCAACCCGTTCAGGCAAATATTGGGACCCTTCGAGAAACTTTTTTCCTTAACCAATTATCAGAAAGCCATACTGTAACGTATCCTGATGCAGGAGATTTCCTTATTGATGAAAAATATCATTTTGAGGTAGGAGGTAAAAATAAAACTCAGAAACAGATTGCCGGTATAGAAAATACATTTATTGTGTCCGACAACATTGAATTTGGAGTAGGTAACAAAATCCCACTTTGGCTGTTTGGATTTTTGTATTGATCAGGTGTTTTCGTAACTGCTATATTATTTCTCAAATAACCAACAAAAGCAAGCGAATAATAAAAATATTGCTGCATTTATCCTTTTTATTTGATACACGACCATTGTGCACCTATTTTTGAAATCAATTTAATTCAACTTTAAAAATTAGACACAGTGAAAAAGCTTACAATTCTGCTAAGTACAATGTTGCTATTTGCGACTTTAGGTTATTCACAGGTAGCAATCAACACAGATGGCTCAAATGCTGACAGTAGCGCCATGTTGGATATAAAGAGTTCAACCAAGGGATTACTGTTACCCAGAATGACTACTATTCAAATAAGTAGCATTTCAAACCCTGCTGCCGGACTACTGGTTTATAATACCGATTCATCTGATTTTTACGGGTATAATGGTAGCAAATGGATATCCTTATGGAACACAAGTGATACTATTTCTCCATGGGTTTGTGGAGACCCAATAACAGACTCCCGTGACGGCCAATCTTATACCACCGTACAAATAGCCACCCAATGCTGGATGGCCGAAAACCTCAACATTGGCACGGTGATAAGCGGAAGCAGCCACCAATTAAACAACGGTGTTATTGAAAAGTACTGTTACAACGATGATACTGCAAACTGCGATGTGTATGGTGGATTGTACCTATGGGACGAGATGATGCAATATGTTACCACCGAAGGTACCCAGGGCATTTGCCCCTCCGGCTGGCACCTTCCCTCCGATTCAGAATGGATGACATTGGAAGAAGAGGTAGAATCAGTTTCCGGCGTAAACTGGAACACAACAGGACCGCGTGGCTACTATGCCGGCAGCAACCTGAAAGAAACCGGAACAAGCCATTGGTACTCGCCCAACAACGGTGCCACCAATTTCAGTGGCTTCACAGGCCTCCCGGGGGGCAAACGCTATCCCGATGGGACATTCAGCAACCTTACCACACTTGGTTACTGGTGGACGTCTAGCGAACTAGATGCCTACTCAGCTTGGAACCGATCTCTACACTACGACGACGCCCGGGTATTCCGGTACACGGAGGTCAAATCGAACTTTGGCTTCAGTGTTCGTTGCCAAAAGGACTAATCCGACAGCTATCTGATTAGCAATTTACCAGTTTGCTAAATCAATTTATTTTGTGCCAAGAAAAATAAAGTAACTTAAAACAAATACATTAACTGCTCAGTTAATCCCGTTTAAACAATCAAAAATCAGGCAGTTTTCTTATTTCCTTTTTCGGTATAAAGAAACCTTTTAATTTTTTTGGTCGCCGTTTTAACAAACTCCTCTTCCTGAAGCTTCACCTCGGCAATACGCGAAAACCTGTTCACTTTTGAATTGACGTATATGCGGATGTCTTTTTTCATCTCTTCAAACTTATCTTCCACAAAACCGGAGAAATCGGCTACTTTCTCTTTCATTTCCCTGTATTTAAGCTCAACGCTTTCACGGTCGAAATGTACCAATGCAACAAGCTTACCCTTTAACTCTACCACCAGCGATTCCTGTACATGCGGATAATTGTTGATGACCGATTCGATGTCTTCCGGAAAAATATTTTCACCACTGGGACCAACAATAACATTTTTACTGCGCCCTCTGATAAATAGAAAACCATCCTTATCAATAAAACCCAAATCACCGGTTTTAAACCACCCGTCTTCGGTAAGTACAGCTTTGGTAAGTTCAGGTTCTTTGTAATATCCCTTCATTACGTTATCGCCTTTTGCCCAAATTTCGCCTTCACCCGTTTCCGGATTGGGGTTGTGTATTTTTAATGTAATCCCTTCCAATGCAGGCCCTGTTGATTGCAATCTCGTATTCTTTGGATTTACACCGGCCAACAACGGAGATGTTTCGGTGAGTCCGTAACCAATGGCATACGGAAACTTAGCTTCACGCAAAAAAGCCTCCACCTCTTTATCCAATTTTGCACCGCCAATTCCAAAAAACTTAAGGTGGCCTCCAAACATGGCATATAATTTTTTTCCGGCCATTCTGTTAAGGATTTTTCTAAAAACCGGCTTTTTATACAGCGACCTTGTAATTCTTTTATCATTAAAAGCCGGAAGAATTTTACTCCTGTATATCTTTTCAATAATAAGCGGAACCGATAACATTAGTGTTGGTTTTACCAATTCCAAAACCGGTAATAAAACCGCCGGAGTAGGCAGCTTGCGTAAGTAATAGATACTTGATCCCGAAATAAAAGGAAGCAAAAACCCAATGGTATTTTCGTAAGTATGCGATAATGGTAAAACAGACAAAAACCGGTCATCAGGTGTAATATCCTGCACCGAGCGACTGGCAACGGCATTGGAACAAATATTTTTATGGGTTAACATTACCCCTTTTGATTTACCCGTTGTTCCCGAGGTATAAATAATTGCCGCCAGCATATCTTCGGAAACCATATAGCTTCCTTTTGGTTTATTACCCAGCTTAAAAACCAAATCTTTACCCTTGCACACTGAAAAATCTTCGATATGAACACGACTTTTTAACGAACTGATTTTTAACTTATCAACCTTTGATATAAGTGCCCGGGAGACAAACAAAGCTTTAGCTTCGGAATGTTCCAGCACATTTTTAATTTCCTGCTCGCTAAAATCGGGGAGCAACGGAACCACTACAGCACCCATATAGGTTATTGCAAAATAGGCAACACCCCAATTTGGCATATTGGCACTTAAAATTGCAACCTTATCGCCGGGCTTTACCCCCATATTTTCAAGCATGGCCGTAACTGCCAAAACCCGCTCATAAAAGTCATGATAGGTGATGGGCGTGTCAGCTACAAAAGCAACAGCAGGCCTTTCGGAAAACTTTTCAGCCGACCGCTTAAGCAGAGCCGGAAATGTGAGAGTTGGAAATGAATCATTCATATTAACAGTATAAATTACGGGTTTTAATTACAGTGGTTCTCAACCCTATCTGATAAATCATAATAAAACAAAGAACCTTTAATAACAGTACAAAAGTAAGATAAATATTTAACTTTCAGTATTGGCATCCCTTTCCAACAGCGCTTTCAATGCACTAATC
>JALVAQ010000382.1 GCA_027011095.1 Bacteroidales bacterium | reverse complement strand
TAGTAACAAAATGCCTCCGGGTTTTAATTGTTCAATCAGGTTTTGTGGAATCTCAGGAGCGGCGGCGGTAATAATTATTCTGTCGAAGGGGGCAAAAGCCGGTAATCCTTTGTTGCCATCATCGTAGAAAGTTTTAATACGGTAAGGAAAATTTTTCAGGAATGCTTTGGTACGCAGGTACAGTTTTTTTTGACGCTCAACCGTATAAACCTTAGCTCCCATATCGCCTAAAACACAGGCCTGAAACCCCGAGCCGGTGCCGATTTCCAATACCTTCATATTTTTTTCAACCATCAACAACTCCGTTTGGCGGGCAACAGTATAAGGTTGCGAAATGGTTTGCCCCGAACCGATAGGAAAAGGTTTGTCCTCGTAGGCATACTCCAAAAAAGAGGAGTCGAGAAACCAGTGTCGTGGAATGTTTTCGATGGCGGACAACACTTTTTTATCCTTTATACCTTTACTTTCGAGTGTTTTAATCAGCTGCTTTCGCATCCCCTTATGCCTATAGGTGTCTATCATTTTATAAGTCTGAAATTTTGTGCTAAAATAACAAACCTGCCGAAAGAAAAAGGTTACTTTTGCGCAAAATCTGACAGGATGTTAAAAATTGGTTTTTTTGGAGTGCAAAACCCGAAAGCAGAACAAGTTGATGCTTTAAGGGAGCATGGCTTATTCAGCCTTACCGGTTTTTATTGCGCTGATACTTTATCGCCTGCCGCCGAACGTGGACATTTTAATCTCCATCTTTTTGGCTCTTTTAATGAATTTTGCGAAAATGTTGAAGCGGTTTTTGTTACATCTCCTTCGTTAAAGCAGTTTGATTTATATATGCAAATGCTTAAAAAAACGAAACATCTTTTTTTTGAAAATCCGATTACTTTCAGCCGGGAACAATCAACAAAATTGATTGAAACCGCTTCGGAAGCAGGCGTTGTCATCCATTTCGGCCATCAAAATCAGGTAAACCCGGCCTATGTAGCCATTAAAAACAGTTTGCATCGTCCGGCACTTATCATTACTCAAACAACCACTTCGCCGACCGATAAAGACAACAGAGAAGTAATTGACCTGTTAATAAACGACATCATCATTGCCATGCTGGCGGCAGATTCTGAAATTAAAAGAGTACATGCATCCGGAGTTAAGGTTATGGGCAGTACGCCTGATGTTATTCAAACAAAAATCGAATTTATTAATGGAATGGTTGCCTCCTTAACCGGTAGCCGAATATCAACAGAAAAAAGTCATCAAACCGGTTTTTTCGGGCACAACAGCCACATTTCAGTTGATTTTTTAAACGTGCAAGCTAAAATACTTATCACGACTTCAGCAAAAATCAGCGGCCATTTTACTGACGTTATAGCTGATCCGGAAAATATGATTGTTAAAGAACTCGCTAATTTTTACAATTCGATAGTGCATAATATTGAACCGGAAGTGTCTGTTTATGCCAGTTTTAAGGCAATAGAGGTTGCCCGTCAGATTATGAAAAAAATAACAGCATCCTATCAGGTTAAATAAAACCGGTTTAACAGTTATGACGAATGTTAATAAATTATTTAAAATATTACGTAATACAGATACTAACTAACTTTAAGGAGCGTTAGAATCAGGTAAACAGCAAAGGGATATTGAAAGAAAACTATAGAGTATATTATTTATTTATTTTATTTAGCTCAATTTTTGGCTTAGTGTTGGCAGGTGGATGTCGCAAGATGAAGAGCACACAAACCGTACCTTCCTATATAAAAATTGATTCAGTATATATCAACACCTTTTACCCTGTTGAAGGCAGCTCATCGCATGAAATTAGCGATGTGTGGATTTATGTTGACGACCAGCAGCTGGGGGTATATCAACTTCCTGCGCTCTTTCCTGTTTTGACAGAAGGAAAACACCGGCTTGAAATCAGACCCGGCATTAAATTGAATGGGATATCAAGCACACGTGTTCCTTACCCGTTTTATCATCCCATTGTTTACGATGATTTTAATTTTGTACCCGATTCTGTCATTAATCTTGGAAATATTGGAACAGAATATTACGAAAATACAAAATTTGTATGGCTTGAAGATTTTGAAAACTCGTTCATCTCCATTAAAGAGTCGGAAACCAGCGATACATCTATCAATCGTACATCGCCGGCTAACAGTCCCGAAGCATTTCTTAGCAGCAACTCCGCCTATTCGGGTAAAATTGTTTTAACACAAGCCAATCCCATGTTTTGGGGTTACTCGTTTGATGCTTACGATTTACCGCGTGATGGTACTCCTGTTGCCCTTGAGGTAAATTTTAAAACCGATACCCCCTTGCTGGCAGGTGTTCTTACCAGCTTGCCGGGTGATTTTAAGTGGGATGATTTGGTTTATATGAATAAATCGGCTCATTGGAATAAGATTTATATTAACATTGCGCCTACCACGTCGCGTTACCCCAATGCTTCAGGTTTTGAAATATACTTTAGAGCCATTATCGGGTCAGATGCCGACACGGCGAGAATTTATATTGACAACATAAAATTATTATATCGACAATAAGCTATGAACGCAAAGTTACAGATTACTAAATACCTCGTTTTAGACTGGCTTGCTTCAATTCTTGCCTGGACACTTTTTTATATATATCGAAAGGCGTCTGAAGAGCCGGGTGTTACCGACTATTTTGGGCATATGATTCATGACCAGAAGTATTGGGTGGCTATTATTGTTGTTCCTGTTTTTTGGTTGCTGCTTTACACGATGATAGGCTCTTACCGGCGTGTGTACCGAAAAGCCCGTTTGAGAGAGTTGGGGCAAACTTTAACTTCTACTTTGATAGGGGTTACCATCATCTTTTTTGTTTTAATACTTGATGATGTTATTAACACTTATCAGGGATATTACAAGTCGTTTTTGGTTTTGTTTACTCTGCATTTTTTCTTTACTTATTCCTTTAGGCTTTTTCTTACAACCCGAACGGTTCGCAGAGTACACAAAGGAATACTGGGTTTTAACACAGTAATTATTGGTAGCAATGGCAATGCCACGCAGGTATATAAGGATATAACCAATCAGGAAATATCTTCGGGAAACAAGTTTGTTGGTTTTGTAAATGTTTTTGATAGAAAAGACTATAAACTGGCTAAATATCTGCCCCATCTCGGCAACTACAAAAGCTTAAACGGGATTTTAAAAGAATACGAGGTTGAAGAGGTAATAATTGCCATTGAACGTTCTGAAAAAGAAACTGTTGAGCGTATTATTTTAGAGCTGGAAGATTCAAATGTTCTTATTAAAGTAATTCCTTTAATGCAGGATATTATTTTCGGAACGGTAAAAATCAGGGGAATTTTCCATACACCCCTCATTGAAATATCGCCCGATTTGATGCCGGCCTGGCAACAAAGTCTGAAAAGAATTATTGATATTGTGTTTTCGCTAACAGCCATTATTCTATTAACTCCGTTTTATATTCTAACTGCCATTGGTGTCAGGCTTTCTTCTCCGGGTCCCATCTTATTTTCTCAAGAGCGTGTAGGAAAGCGGGGTAAAGTTTTTTCGATGCATAAATTCCGGTCGATGTATGTTGATGCTGAAAAATTCGGGCCACAGCTTTCGTCGGATAACGACCCGCGAATTACACCTTTCGGACGATTTATGAGAAAAGTCAGGCTGGATGAGATTCCGCAGTTTTTTACTGTCCTCAAGGGAGATATGTCGCTGGTGGGGCCGCGTCCGGAGCGCCAGTATTATATTGATAAGATTGTAAAACGGGCACCTCATTACCGGCTTTTGTTTAAGGTAAAACCGGGCATTACTTCGTGGGGACAGGTAAAATATGGTTACGCCTCTACCATCGACGAGATGATTGACAGGTTGAAGTACGATATTTTATATATCGAAAACATGTCGATTGCCATGGACTTTAAAATTTTAATTTATACCATTCTTATTGTTATTCAGGGCAGGGGGAAATAAAGAGCTTTGTTTTTCCTGTATTCCATGCCCATGAAAAAATATTGGCTTCGGTATTATTATTCCTGCGATTAACTGTTTACTTTTGCCGTGATGCAAAAAAAGTTTCTTAAAAATTTAAGCCTGATTCTTTTTCTTAATCTTTTGATTAAGCCTTTTTGGATTTTAGGTGTTGACCGGCAGGTTTACAACGTGGTTGGCCCCGAAAACTATGGTTTCTATTTTTCCATATTCAACTTCTCTTTTCTGTTTTTTATTTTCCTCGATTTGGGCATTACCAACTTCAACAACCGTAATATTGCGCAAAACAATCAGCTGTTGGATAAACACTTTGTGGGAATAGGTACCATTAAGTTATTGCTGGGCATTTTTTACGGGATGCTTATTTTTATTGTGGGGTATGCTATCGGGTACAGAGGAGGGCAGCTTAAACTTTTGGCCTGGGTAGGTTTTAATCAGTTTTTACTTTCGTTTCTTCTTTATTTGCGCTCTAACATATCAGGACTGTTGCTTTTTGCTATTGACAGTTTTTTATCAATTCTCGACCGGCTGCTTATGATTTTAATTGTCGGCATTTTATTATGGACGGGAGTGGCTCATAACCGGTTTAATATTGAATGGTTTGTTTACAGTCAGACTGTTGCTTATCTAATATCGGTGTTGGTGGCGTTAAGTGTTGTACTGGCACACACTTCAAAGCTTAAGTTTAGCTGGAACCTTGCTTTTTTTGTTATGATTATTAAAAAAAGCCTCCCGTTTGCTTTGCTGGTACTGCTGATGAGTTTCTACAACAGAATAGACCCTGTTTTTTTGGAGCGGCTCATACCAGGGAAAGAGGGTGATTTACAATCGGGAATTTATTCGGCAGCATTCAGGATGCTGGATGCCGGGCAAAATTTTGCTTATCTGTTTTCGGTGTTATTACTTCCCCTATTCTCGAAAATGATAAAAGAAAAACAGGCTGTTGGTAAGTTGCTGCGCCTGTCATTTTCAATTATTATTTCAGGTTCGCTGATTATTGCGGTAACTGCATTTTTTTACTCCAAGGAGCTTATGCTTTTGATGTATATTCCTCACGGACAGGAAACCGGTGTTGAATTTCAACTTAGGATAAATGAGTCGGCAGCGGTTTTCAGGGTGCTGATGTTTAGTTTTGTAGCCATTTCGTGCAATTATATCTTTGGTACGTTGCTTACAGCCAACAACAATTTAAAATGGTTAAATATCATTGCATTTGTCGGTATGTCGAGCAATATTATAATGAACCTCATACTGATTCCGCGCATTCAGGCATTGGGTTCTTCGTATGCCAGCTTAACAGCACAAAGCTTAACCGCTTTGTTAAATATTTGGCTTGCGGTTAAAATCTTTAAATTCAGGTTTGATTGGGCACTTCTGTTTAAAATTCTGCTAACAGCTTTTTTTACCGGCATAACAGCCTGGATGTTAAAGTTGTATTCGGGCATCGCATGGCCTTATACAATTTCTATTACCGTGCTCATAGGTTTAGTTGCTGCATTCGCATTAAAACTTCTTGATATTAGGAACATGATTGCCATCTTGCGAATAAATGAAGAAGACAAAAAATAGGAATTGACCAATGTTAACTTTAGTGATAAGTTTTGACAAACGGTATGGTTGGTTAAATTAATTTCCTATTTTTGCTTTCTTTACTAAAACGAAAAAATGAGTAGTAAAAATAAATCAAAACAGTTGTTTAATTCAGCTGCTCTTCTTAAAGTAGTTACAAAATATCGAACAACGCTTTTAATTGTTGGTGTATTAGCTGTAATATTATCAGCAGTATTTTCAGGGCCTACATTTATAACTCCACTTTACAAATCCGAGGTTATACTTTTTCCAACAGCCAGTAATTCTATTTCAAAGGTACTGCTAAGCAGTACCTTTAACAATTCGAAAGATATTTTGGAGTTTGGTGAGGATGAACAAACCGAACAGATGCTTCAGATTTTAAATTCAAATAAAATTCGCGACCGTATTATTCAGAAGTATCACTTAATGAAGCATTACAATATTAAACCGAACGAAAAGTACAGGTTTACAAAATTGTACAATCGCTACGAAGATAACTTCAGGTTTCGCCGGACAGAGTTTATGGCTGTACAGATAACGGTTTTGGACAAAGATGCACAAATGGCAGCCGACATGGCAAACGATGTGGCCCGTTTGTTAGACTCAACCATTAACCGGATGCAAAAAAATATTGCCATCAAGGCTTTTAAAATTGTAGAAACAGAGTATCTTAAACAAAAAAATCTTATTCAATTAAAAGAGGATTCCCTAACAAAGCTACGAGAGTTGGGCGTTCACGATTACGAAAGCCAGGCCGAGATGTTTAACCGTCAGCTCGCCATTTCGATGGCAAAGGGAAATACCAGTGGCGTTAAAAGGCTTCAAAAAAAGTTGGATATCCTTGCAAAATACGGTGGCGCCTATGTTTCGTTACGCGATGCTTTGGAGCATGATAAAAAACAATTGAGTGAATTGAGGGAAAAATATGAAGAAGCTAAAGTAGATGCCGTTGAGAACCTGCCTCACACTTTTATTGTAAGCAACGCTTACAAAGCCGAGAAGAAAGCATATCCCATTCGCTGGCTTATTGTTGTACTTTCAACTATTTCGGCACTGCTACTTGCCATTATTATTTTGGGAATAGGTGACTTTAATAAAAATGAAGAAGATAATATTGTAAAAAAAAAAGAAAAAAAACATCAGAAAGGATAACTGTTAATAATAGCAGTAAAAC
>JALVAQ010000381.1 GCA_027011095.1 Bacteroidales bacterium | reverse complement strand
GAACAACAACACATCAAAATAGGAATTAGCAGTTTACATGTCAAAGAAATTACAGACACCTCTCGCAGTGTATCTCACGAAAAAAGTATAATTTTAAACAAAATTTAATCAATGCTTAACAGAAGGAATTTTATAAAAGGCGCGGGAGCAGCTTCGGCACTGCTACTGGCACCAAAAGCGGGAAGTGCATTAAGCTTACCCGACCGAAAAAAGCAGCCCGTACGTATTTTGCCCAAACGCCTGCAACGCGGCGACACCATTGGATTAATCACACCCTCGGGGCCAATTAACAAACAGCAGTTGGATGATGCCGTTGCGCAATTAAAATCCTTTGGCTTTAAAACCTATTACGAAGATAGTGTGTTAGACCAATATGGTTATTTTGCCGGAAAAGACAGCGACAGGGCAGCCGAGCTAAATAAAATGTTTGCCAACAACAGCGTTGATGCCATTTTGTGTGTACGGGGCGGCTACGGCGCCATCAGAATATTGGATATGCTGGATTATGAACTTATCCGCAACAACCCGAAAATATTTATGGGATACAGCGACATTACCGCTTTTATAAATGCCATTTACGAACGCACCGGGCTAATAACCTTTCACGGCCCTCTGGGAATTTCACCCTTAAATGATTTTGTTTGGAACTCACTTGAAAACGTATTGATAAATCCTAAAAATCATTACAAATACGGTTATCAACGGGAACCGGGAACCGGGGGTAATCCTGAATTTGACCGCTATACCATAAATAAAGGAAAAGCCGAGGGCGAACTCACCGGAGGTAATATCAGCGTGCTGGCTTCGATGATTGGCGGCGGTTTTGAACCCGATTTTGAAAACAAAATTGTTTTTCTGGAAGAGATTGAAGAAAAAACCTACCGTGTTGATAAAATGCTGGTACACATGCTTCAGGCTACCAACTTAAAAAAGGCTGCCGGTATTGTTTTTGGCGTTTTTAATCAATGTAACATTAACGATGAGCCCCGGCTAACGTTAAAACAGGCACTCGCCGACCTGTTTAAACCGTTGGATATGCCCATATCTTACGGCTTTCCCTTTGGCCATATCGACAACATCGTCACCATTCCCATTGGGATACAGGCACGCTTTAATGCCACCAAAAACACTTTAAAACTTTTGGAAAAAGCAGTAAGCTGAGGCTGCTATCTGTCAAAGGCTGCCAGCACTGTCATTAAATACTCCAGCTTAGCTTTGGCTTCCTTTGAGGAGCAACCGAAATTATTTACCACCACCGAAAAAACCACCTCCCGTCCCGATTTTGTGGTAACATAACCGGCATAGGCCTTTACACCATCAATGGTCCCGCTTTTGGCATGAATATTTCCTTTGGCAGCACTGTTGTAAAACATATCTTCCAAAGTACCGGTTTCGCCACCCACCGCAAAAGATTGATAAAAATCATTAAAAAAGGGGCTTTGTTTTTTCATCCGGGTAAGCACAAACACCATCTGCCTTGGCGAAATTACATCGTACTGCGACAGGCCGCTGCCATCGGTAAGCCTGATACCCTGTGTGTTCATTCCCAGTTTTTCCCAATAGCTTGTAATCGAGTCCATGGCGGCAGAAGTTTCGGGAGCCGACCCCAGCTTTATTCCGGCACTGATGGCACAATGCTCAGCAAAAAGATTGATGCTGTGAATGTTGGTTTGAGCAATAATCTCAGAAAGTGACGGTGAAAAAATGGTATCAAACGAAACAGCTGAAAATACTGTGTAATTTCCGTTTTTTCTCATCCTCCGGATTGTGGTGGGATTTTTTCCGGTTTTAATACCCTTTGCATTCAGCACTGAATCAAACTGCCAGGCCGCAACATACGCAGGATCGGGCATGGAGCCTTTTACCCTGAAACGAAATCTGCCCACCGGCAGCTCGCCCCTGATAACCCGTTTGTTACAATAAGGAGCGCCAAAAATGTACGAGTTATCGTAGTTGATGGAGTCAGCCGTTACAAAGTTTTCGATGTTAAGGTTCGGCATGGTGGGCAATACGCCAAGCAATGTTACGGTATCATTCACGCGGTTTCCCGTGTTAAAAAAAACGGAGTAGGTGTTGTCTTCTACTGTTAATCCGCAGGGGCCGGCGCCAAAATAGTTGCCCATATTTTGCCACGACCACGATGAAGGAACTATTTTGTAACTATATACGCTTGCATCGGCAATAACAGCACCACTTACCGAGTCGATACCCAATCCGACAACAGCCTTTTTCCAATGAGTCAAAAATTGTCTTGATTTTGTCTGCTCAAAATATTTCGACCCCAAAGTCGGGTCGCCCCCTCCCTTTATTATCAGGTTACCATCCAAAAAATGGTGAAGCGTATCAAGTTTTCCTGTGTATTCCAAAACAGTTTTATAGCGGTAATCAGGTTTTAACAACTCCAAAGCCGTGGCCGTTGTTACCAGCTTAAGGGTAGATGCCGGCCGCAAAACCATGTCGGCATTATATTCCGCAATTACCTCACCCGTGTTCACATCTTTTGCAAAAAAGGCAAACCCCGCCGGCTTAAAATCGGTGGTGGCCACAAGCTGTTTTATGGCCTTGTTTACCTTATGCCTGCGCTTTTTTAATGGCCTGAACTGAGCCAATAAAACGGAAGCTGTAAAAAGAAACATTAAAAGTGTAAAGGTTTTTTTCATGTGTAACTAATTTTGCGCACCGGATTAAACCGAATCACGAAGCTAAAGTACAACAAGTGAATAAATATTCTGCCATCTCCGGCAACAAACAACTCTATTTACTATTTTAGCCTTCAAAACAAATCGTACATTATATAATATGGATAATTACGGCCTCCTTTCCATTCTGCCTCCGGTGATAGCCATTTTGTTGGCCTTACGAACCAAACAGGTTTATATTTCGTTGGTAGCGGGAATCTGGCTTGGATGGCTCATTTTAAACGATTGGAATTTTCTTGACGGAACCATTGGCACGCTGGAAGGGTTTGTTAATGTGTTTAAGTCGGCGGGCAACACACGAACCATTATGTTCAGTGCTTTGGTTGGCTCGCTGCTGATGTTTATTCAGTATTCGGGCGGTGTTCAGGGATTTATCATCAGCATTAACAAAATGCTAAACCGGCTTGATTCACAACAGAGTGGACGAAGCAGGGTTGTTGTTCAGCTTTTTGCACAACTCACCGGCATGCTATTGTTTATCGAAACCAGCATTAGCTCATTAACGGTAGGAACCCTTTACCGTCCTGTGTTTGATAAATTGAAAATTCCGCGCGAAAAGCTGGCTTACATCGCCGATGCCACATCGGCACCATCGTCCATTTTAATTCCCGTTAATGCCTGGGGAGCATTTATTATGGGGCTGCTTATAACACAGGGCATCCAAAACCCGCTGCCCACCATGGCTTCGGCATTGATGCTCAATTTTTATCCCATGCTAACCATTGTTATGGTTACAGTAATTATTCTTTCCAAAAAAGATTTCGGCCCCATGGCCGCTGCCGAAAAACGCACACGCGAAACAGGAAAAGTTCACAACGACAATGCCAAGCCACTCATTTCGGATGAGATAACCTCCATGGAAATGAAAAAGGGTGTAACCCCCAAAAGCATGAATATGGTGCTGCCGCTGTTGGTTATGATTTTTATGATGCCCGTTACACTGATTTATACCGGCTGGGGCGAAGTGGAAAATTTCTCATCACTATTCGACCACATTGTAAAGGCCATCGGGAAAGGTTCCGGCTCATCGGCTGTGCTGTACTCTGTTACAACTTCGCTTGTTTTTGCCATGATTCTTTATCGTGTGCAAGGCATTATGAAGACAAAAAAAATGGTTGACCTCACCCTTAAAGGAATCAGCGAATTGATGCCTCTGGCGTTGTTGATGATGCTTGCATTCTCCATCAGCGATGTGTGTAACAACCTCGGAACCGGCGATTATGTTGCTCATTTCACACAAGGCCTGATTGCTCCGCAGTATCTGCCGGCCATTGTTTTTGTCATCTCCTCTTTTATTGCTTTTTCCACCGGAACATCATGGGGCACCTTTGCCATTATGATGTCTATTGTGGTTCCCATGGCCGAAATTCATGGCGTCAATCTCTATTTAATGATTGCAGCCACATTGGGAGGCGGCGTGTTTGGTGACCATTGCTCGCCCATTTCCGATACTACCATCATCTCTTCAATGGCTTCGGCATCGGACCATATCGACCATGTTAAAACCCAGCTTCCGTATGCGTTGCTTATAGGTTTTATTACTGCACTGCTTTATCTGGTTTTGGGGTTTGCTATGAATTAATTTGTTATTTTTGACCAAAATCTAAATTTTGGAATTACTTTTTCTTAATTTCATCGACTTTCGCTGGTACGATCTGGTTGACATCATTTTGGTGGCAGCACTGCTTTATACCACTTACAAATTGCTTAAAGGGACGGCTGCTGTTAATATTTTAATTGGGATTGTAGCTGTATTTTTAATTTGGAAAGTGGTTAATGCCCTGCAAATGACCATGCTTACCGAAATACTTGGCGCCTTTATCAGCGGCGGTTTTATTGCATTAATAATTATTTTCCAACCTGAGATTAGGGAATTTCTTTTTACCCTTGGAACAACGTCCTTTTGGGAAAAATACAGCTCCAAACTGGGGTTTATGAAAAAGTTTTTTCACGAAACCTACGAAATTAACATCGACCCCATTGTGGTTGCATGTAACAGGATGAGCGAAGTAAAACAGGGTGCTTTAATTGTCATCACCCGGCAAAATGAGCTGCAACAATATGTTGACTCGGGACAAATTATCGATGCTGAGATTTCGGTTCCTCTTATCGAAAACATCTTTTTTAAAAACAGCCCCTTGCATGACGGGGCTATGATAATTACCGGCAACCGTATTAAAGCAGCCGCCTGCATTCTTCCGGTAACAAAAAAACATTTAAAGTTAACGGCAGGGTTACGGCACCGTGCAGCTGTGGGCATTACCGAAATCTCTGACGCCATCGCCATTTTGGTCTCCGAAGAAACCGGAAACATCTCTTACAGCATTCGGGGAGAAATAAAATACAACATACTGCCGGCAAGGCTGCAGAGTCTTTTGGTTTCCGACCTTGGACTAAACAAAAAAGATGATTCAGGTAAGAAACTGAAAAAACAATAATGCACCTTCCAACGACAATGAAAACAGACCTTTACCGTATCTTGATTTTAATATCAGTGATAGTTGCAGGATGGTCTTGTTCATCGCAAGACAACGCTATTTCCAACGCTGAAAAATACATCACCGCCCGCGACATTAAAACCCACGATTCCATTTTGGCTTCCGATGCTTTTATGGGCCGAATGCCATTTACGGAGGGCGAAACAAAAACCATCAACTATTTGAAAGCACAATTTCAAAAGATGGGACTTCAGCCGGGTTACAAGGGAAGTTACTTTCAGGAGGTGCCCATGGTTGAAATCAAAGGTAACCCCTCCGACAATCTGAAAATCCATTCTCCCAAAGGTGATTTCACCTTAAAATTCCTTGACGAATATACTGCCTCAACGCGCAGAACCCGTGAAAAAATAACGGTGGAAAATTCTCCGTTGGTGTTTGTCGGTTACGGCATTGTTGCGCCCGAGTACAATTGGAACGACTACAAAGGACTTGATGTAAAAGGGAAAACAGTCATTATGCTGGTAAACGACCCGGGCTATACCCTTAGAGACAGCACCCTGTTTAAAGGCAAAAAGATGACCTATTACGGCCGTTGGACCTACAAATACGAAGAGGCTGCCCGCCAGGGTGCAACAGGTGTTATTGTTGTACATGAAACAGGCGCTGCCGGGTATCCCTGGGGTGTGTTGCGTAACAGTGCGCTCAATGCCGACCTGTTGCTGCGTGCCAAAGACGACAATCTTTCACGCTGTGCATTCGAGGGATGGCTTACCACCAATGCCGCCACCAAACTTTTTGATAACCTCGGCCTCAATTTCAAGCAGTTGTCACAGCAGGCACTAAGCCCCGGTTTTAAACCTATTGAACTGCCTGCGGATGTCAGCCTTGAAATAAACAATAAACTGAAATTTGATGTTTCACACAATGTACTGGCATTGCTACCCGGCACCACCCGCCCCGATGAGTGTGTAATTTATACCGCCCATTGGGACCACTTTGGTGTGGGTGCGAAAATTAATGGCGATTCTATTTATAATGGTGCCGCCGATAATGGCTACCCATTGGCATGTCTGCTGGAAACGGCTAAAGCATTTTCTAAATTAACTGTTAAACCTGAGCGTTCGATTCTGTTTTTGGCCATTACTGCCGAAGAAGAGGGGTTGATTGGCTCGGAATACTACGTTACCCATCCGGTTTTTCCGCTGAACAAAACGGTAGCCGATATAAATTATGAACTGTTTATCCCCATGGGAAAAATGAAGGATGTTACCATTACCGGTTTCGGACAGTCGCAACTGGATGATTATGTTGCCCAAATTGCAAAAAAGCAACATCGTTATGTGGTTGAAGAACCTCATCCCGAAAATGGCATGTATTTTCGTTCCGACCATTTCAGCTTTGCAAAATATGGTGTTCCTTCGCTGTTTTGTAAAGGCTGGACCGAATCGGCCAAACATGGTAAAAAATGGACTTTAAACATAGTTAATGACTATTGGGCAAACCACTACCATCAGCCAAGCGATGAATATCACTCTTCTGATGATGCCGGGGGGCTGGTTCAGGATACCAAACTCTATTTTGAATTGGGCTTAATGTTGGCCAATCAAGCCGCCTTCCCCAATTGGAAGCAGGGTTCCGAGTTTAAAAAAATCAGAGATAAAACAATGTCCGGCAAATAAAAAAGGCCGCCGGAAAACAATCAGGCAGCCTTTTTTTAAAATTTAAAGATACGTTTAATGGTGATGTCCGCCATCTCCATGAACATGTCCGTGCGACAGCTCCTCTTCTGTTGCATCTCTTACATCCAGAATGGTTCCTGTAAAATAGAGGTTTTCGCCGGCTAGCGGATGGTTGAAGTCCATAATAACACTTTCCTCTTTTACAGCCATTACTTTACCGTCAAGGGGATTGCCGTTTTGGTCTTGCATGGTAATGGTTTTACCAATGGCAACCATCTCCTCGTCAATTTTACCGTCAACTTCAAAAATCTTTTTTTCAAGTTCAACAATCATTTCGTCCGAAGGATTACCATAACCATCTTCGGCATTGAGTTTAAAACCAAATTTATCATTGGCCTTTAAGCCTGCCATATTCTCTTCAAAAGCAGGTAAAAGAGTACCAACACCAAATAAATGTACAAATGGTCTCTGCTCGTCAACTGTTTGAATTACCTCTCCGTTTTCATCGTTTAAATGAAGTGTGTATGTGAGTGTAACTACTTTGTTTTTTCCAACTTCCATAATATAAGTTTGTTATAATTTTTTATTAAGGTTCGGCAAAAATAACCGAAAAACTTTCCTGACAATCATTTTTAACAATTATTGTAACAATTGCCTTGTTAAATCGTTTATTTAATTGATATTGCTTTGACTTTATCATACAGAATTAAAAAAAACAAAACATGACAAACCCTCCCGTCCTTTCCATTTATAACCTTACAAAATATTATGGAAAATTAAAGGCGCTTGACAACCTGTCTCTCGAAGTGTTTCCGGGTGAAATATTAGGATTTCTTGGCCCCAATGGCAGCGGAAAAACCACCACACTTGGAATCCTGCTTGGCATACTAAAAGCCAACTCGGGTACCTTTTCATGGTTTGGAAATCCGCCTTCCCACGAACAAAGAAAAAAAATCGGTGCCCTGTTGGAAACCCCGCTTTTTTACCCTTACCTGTCGGGATACGACAATTTAAAAATTATTGCAACCATCAAAGATGCCCCTCTCACCGAAATAGATGAAGTGTTACATATTGTTGGCCTTGAAGAGAGAAGAGGTAGTAAGTTCAAAACCTATTCGCTTGGCATGAAACAACGTCTTGCCATTGCAGCAGCACTGCTTGGAAAACCCGAGGTAATGATTTTAGATGAACCCACCAACGGGCTTGACCCGACCGGCATTGTTGAAATACGCGACCTTATCGTTAAAATTGCAAAACGGGGCATGACCATTGTGCTGGCAAGCCATCTTTTGGATGAGGTTGAAAAAATCTGCACCCATGTGGTGGTGCTGGAAAGAGGTAAAAAACTACATGCCGGAAGTGTTTCGGAAGTGTTACGCTCTTCGGTAACCATCGAACTGGCTGCATACGATATGAAAGCGCTGCAACAAGCTTTGGAAGAGGAGGCTTTTGTTGTAGCAACACGCCCTGAAGCAGGCCTTTTGATAGCTGAGCTGAACCGGCAGGTGGAAACCTCCGAAATTAACAGGCTGCTGACAAACAAAGGCATTTACGTAAGTCATCTTGCTTTGCGAAAAAAATCGCTTGAAAATTATTTCCTCGAACTTTTATCGGAACAACATGCTTAGATTAATAAAAATAGATTTTTACAAATACAGTAAAAGCCGTACATTTTGGGTACTGTTTATTACTTACCTGATTACCATGACGGCCTCCATTGTGGGAATTGAACAGTTTTTGAACAGTACAATGCTGTCGAAAGTTGGTAGCGATTCGGCTATCCCCATTCCTAAATTTTCGTTTTATGCGTTTCCTTATGTATGGCACAACATGGCCTACCTGGCGGGGATGTTTAAAATATTTTTGGCACTCATTATTGTGTTTTTTGTTTCAAACGAGTTTTCGTATCGTACATTACGTCAAAATGTTATGAATGGCATGAGCAGAAACCAATTTGTGTGGTCAAAGGTGCTTTTTGTGGTGTTGCTGTCGCTGGCTGCAACCTTGATACTATTTTTTCCATCGCTGATTATGGGGCTAATTAAAACCAAAGTACTAACATGGCAAGTTGTTACCCGTAAACTGTTTTTCCTTCCGGCCTATTTTTTGGAATTGATGGCCTTTGGTAGTTTTGCCCTGTTTATTGCCTTTCTGCTACGGCGGTCGGCACTGGCAATAGGCCTGCTGGCATTTTACTATTTTATTTTGGAAAAAATAATAGCCTATTACCTGCCTGATGAAATTGCAGCTTTCCTCCCTGTAAAAGCAATGGGTAATATGATTGATGTCCCCAATTCGGCATTGATGAAACTATTTGGCGTTAACTTTAGGGAATACGTTGCAACACAGGATATTTTGGTTAGTTCAGCCTGGATGATTATCTTTGTTGCTGCTGTTTTTCTATTAATGCGAAAACGTGATATTTAACCAATAATTATGAAAGTACTATCCTGTTTAATTCCAGTTTTATTTCTTTTTTTTCAGAGTTGTAACCCAACCAAACCCATAACCAACACCAATGCTGTATTTGCTGACAATAAGTACGACAGCGAGTTTACCGGCAAATCAATTTCCAATGATATTGAAAATGTTACTATGGCGGTGCATAAACTTAATGTAGTGGCTTTTTACATGACCTACGAATTTGAACCCGGAGCAATGCCTGATAGGTCAAATCTCAATAGCGGGAACCTTATTATAAAGGCCTCTGCAACTAATATGAATACCCAATCAGTAGCTGGAACCGCCACCGTTGTATATAACAACAACCTTTTACTCGGCATGCTTACCTGTAATCATATTATTGATTTTCCGGATACTGTTGTAGCGTGGTATCGCAGCCGCGCACAGGGAATTCGTGCCGTTGCCATTAAGGTAAAGCAAAGTAATTTTGTGTTGGGATTACCCGACGGTGGTGATGTTTCCGTTGTAGCCACCGACAAAAACAACGATATTGCTTTTTTAAAGCAACGGGTTGAAATGACCGGAGCAGCTGTTAAAGTATTAAATTATCCCATTGGCCGCGTAAAAGATTTAGACTGGGGATCGAGAGTATATATTGTGGGCTACCCGTTGGGAAACCTGATGGTTACCAGTGCCATCGTCAGCAAACCCCGAAACAATAACAGCAGCAAGTTTTTAACCGATGCTGTGTTTAATCAAGGTATTAGCGGCTCTCCGGTGTTGGCTATTCGCGACGGAGTACCCAATTTTGAGTTGGTGGGCATGGCAGCATCCACCTCTGCAAAAAGCATCTATTTTTTAAAACCTGCCGACGAAGATCAGTTACGCCAAAACAACGAAGCCTATGTTGGCGACGTGGTTGTTTCCAGCGAGCGGCTTATTAATTACGGTGTTACTTTTACTGTTACCATTGATGAAATTAAACGGTTTTTAAATACCAATAAGGATTTACTTGAATCGGAAGGCTTTATTATGGATAGGTTTTTTAAGTAAAAATTATGAGTCTGCTCTAATCAGTGTGCCATAAAAAAATAGTACACTGATTGTTATGATTTGACTGATTGAAGTTGATTATGCTTGCGACTATAAAGTATGAGCCGAAAAGTGTTACAAACCAAAAACAGCCTTATCTTTGCCCAAAATTATAAACGGAATGGTAAAAAAACCTTTAATACTGATAACCAACGATGATAGTTACAAAGCGGATGGATACCGGTTGCTGTTAAAATTGATGAAACCACTTGCTGATGTTGTGGCAATTTCTACGCTGGAAAGCACCTCGGCCATGGGACATGCCGTAACCATGAGCATGCCTTTACGCTTAAACAAGATTACAGCCAAGCCGGGGTTTACAGAATATATCTCCAATGGAACCCCTGCCGACAATATTAAAATGGGAAAACATCTTTTGTTGGATAGAATGCCCGATTTGGTTGTTACAGGTATCAATCACGGTTCCAATGCAGCCATCAATATTATTTATTCCGGCACCATGGCAGCAGCACTCGAAGCAGCCATGGACGGGATACCTGCCATTGGCTTTTCATTGGCTGAATATGGTAAGCATCCGGACTTTAGCCATGTGGATGAATTTGTTTTAAGAATTGTGAAAAAAGTGCTTAATGAAGGACTGCCAAAAGGTATCGCTCTGAATGTAAATATCCCTAAAAAGACTAACGAGCCTATCAAAGGTATTAAAACAGCACGACAGGCCAACGCCGTTTGGAAAGAGACCTACGAAGAACGCATGGACCCTTATGGGCAAAAATATTACTGGATGACGGGAGTGTTTCTGGATGGAGACAAACGAGTTGATACCGATGAAAAAGTGATGGCCGATAATTATGTTGCCGTGGTACCGGTTCAATACGATTTTACAGCAAAAGAGTTACTGAATAAATTAACCTTTTAAGATGCTAAATAAAGATAGTTATTGGATTGGCCTATTGTTGGGTATTGGTGCGACCGTGGTTTTTTATGGCCTATTGTACGGTATAAATTTGTTGGTTATTGAGGGGTTGGGCAGGCCAATGGTTAGTAAAACACATTATCTGATACTCTTATCGGTTATTCCAAACCTGCTATTGCTGCGATATTATCTTGGCAGGAAAAAATTTACAAAAACAGGTGCCGCCCTTTTGATACTGACAATCGTTTTTGTACTGCTCTATTTTTTAAACTATTTTAAAAATCCACAATAGGGGTGAAATATTACATCATTGCCGGCGAGCCTTCGGGCGATTTGCATGCCTCTAACCTTATGAAAGCGTTGAAGCAAAAGGATGCCCATGCTGAATTCAGGTTTTGGGGCGGCGACTTGATGCTGGAACAGGGAGGTACATTGGTTAAACATTACCGCGACCTTGCTTACATGGGTTTTTTGGAAGTGGTGTTGCATCTTAAAACCATTTTAGGTAACATGGCTTTTTGTAAAAAAGATGTTGTTAGTTGGAACCCCGATGTGCTGATATTGGTCGATTATCCCGGTTTCAATCTTCGTATTGCCGAATATGCCCATAAAAAAGGCATAAAAACAGTTTATTACATTTCGCCCAAGGTTTGGGCATGGAAAAAAGGGCGGGTAAAAACCATTAAAAAAGTGGTGGATAAAATGCTTGTTATTTTTCCTTTCGAGAAATCTTTCTACCAAAAATACGGTATGCAGGTTGAGTATGTTGGAAATCCATTGCTCGATGCCATAAAAGATGAAGAACACCTCTCAAAAAAATCTTTTTGCAAGCAGTTTGGCTTATCGCAAAAACCAATCATTGCATTATTGCCCGGCAGCCGTAAACAGGAGGTATCACGTATTCTTTCCGTTATGTTGCAGGTTGTTCCGTTATTTAAAGAGTACCAGTTTGTAATCGCAGGGGTACCTTCGCTGGGAGAAGAATTTTATAATAAATACCTTTCTGATGAATCAGTCAGCGTGATTTTTAACGAAACGCATCAAATAGTTCATCATGCCGATGCAGCTTTAGTAACCTCGGGAACCGCTACGTTAGAAACGGCATTGCTGGGAACACCTCAGGTTGTTTGTTATGCAGGTGGCTATGTATCATATCAAATTGCACTACGGGTGATTACGGTAAAATACATTTCGCTGGTAAACCTTATTATGGATAAGCCTGTGGTGACAGAATTAATTCAGAATGACCTTAATGTTAATGGATTAAGTCATGAGCTGGATTTAATCCTCAACAACAAAAACTACCGGCAACAGCAATTGGACAACTACAGCCGGCTTCGTAAAGTTTTAGGAGGCAATGGTGCTTCGGCAAAAGCTGCCGAAGCCATAAGTAAGATGTTAAAACAGCCTTAAAAAAGATTTTACGGCACTCTGTAAACCAACGAGTTTACATTTACGCCCGCACCTACCGAAGCAAATACCAAATATTCACCCGTTTTAAATTGCTGGCCTTCCATCTCACCTTTATTTATCATATTGTATAATATGGGAATGGTGGCTACCGAGTTGTTACCCAATTTTTGAATACTCATGGGAACCATTTTCGGGTCGTAACCTTTGTGCCCGTAGAGCTTAAAAAGCCGCTGTACCATGGCCTCATCCATTTTGGCATTGGCCTGATGAATTAATATGGTTTTTATATCATTAACATCCAAGCCTGCCTTTTCAATACTGCTTTTAATGGTTTGAGGTACAATTGTTAAGGCGTAGTTATACAATTTTCTACCCATCATTTTAAGGTATAAACCATTGTCTTCAACATTGGGATTGTATGTTTTGTCCATCCACAGCATGTAAGCGTTATCTTTTGCATCGGTACGCGACAGGTGCGACAACACACCCACCGGCTCTTCCGACTCAACAGCTTCAATAATGGTGGCGCCGGCGCCGTCAGAATATATCAAGCTGTCACGGTCATACGGGTCGCTTATCCTTGAAAGGGTATCGGAGCCTATCACCAACACTTTTTTTGCTGCCCCTGCTTTAATAAACAGGTTAGCCTGAATAAAGCTCTCTAACCATCCGGGACACCCGAAAAGCATGTCATACCCCACACAAAACGGGTTTTCGATACCCAGTTTATGCTTTACCTTTGAGGCAATACTTGGTACCGTATCAATTTGCGTACCCCCATATTTTACATCACCGAAGTTGTGGCCGATAATAATATAATCAAGGGTTTCGGGGTCGGTTCCCGATGATTCCAGGGCATCTTTTGCTGCAAGATATGCCATATCCGACATCGTTAAATCTTCGGTTAAATATCGGCGTTCATGTATGTCGGTAATTTGGACAAATTTTTCTATAATCTCTTCATTATCTTTTTCAATTCGCTTTCCAAAACCTTCATACAGTTCGTGATTAAGAAAGTCGCTGTTCTTTACAACTTTCTTAGGAATATAACTACCGCTTCCGGTAATAACAGCATAGGTTTCTTTTTTGGCCATAGGATAAAATATAAAATGTAAATTTGGCTTTTCTTAAATAAGTGGGCAAATCTACTTAATATTAGCGTAAACACAGATATTTTAACATTAATTTTGTATGCTTATATTCGGAACCTTAGTAAATGTAGCCGCTGTTTTGGCGGGCAGTACCGTAGGATTATTACTAAATAAAAGCCTTCCCCGACGCTATGTTAAAATTTTTTTTCAGGTGATGGGAATTTTCACGCTCTTTTTGGGAATATCAATGGCTTTAAAAAGCACCCATGTTTTATACATGGTAATGGCCTTAATTACAGGATCTTTAATTGGTGAATGGTTTAACCTGCAGAAAGCTATGGAAAACTTTGGCAGCTGGATAAAACATAAAATAAAGGTAAAAAACGATAAGTTTACCGATGGCCTGCTTACCGCATTTTTGCTTTATTGTGTCGGGTCGATGACAATTATAGGAGCCATCGAAGAAGGGCTTGGGAACCCGCCTAAATTACTGCTTGTAAAGTCGTTAATGGATGGCGTTTCGTCCATTGCTTTGGCTTCAGGACTGGGACTCGGGGTTTCGTTTTCAGTTATTCCACTTTTTATTTTTCAGGGTGGATTAACCTTGCTGGCTGCCTGGTTTGGCAATTTTTTTCCAGAAATTATGGTAACGGAATTAACCGCTGTGGGTGGCATTTTACTGATGGGGCTGGGTATCGATATATTGGAAATAAAAAAGATTAAAGTGATGAATATGCTGCCTGCCCTGATTATGATAC
This sequence comes from Bacteroidales bacterium, assembly GCA_027011095.1. GTDB lineage: Bacteria > Bacteroidota > Bacteroidia > Bacteroidales > F082 > B16-G9. The sequence continues at coordinate 6,276 of JALVAQ010000381.1, read as the reverse complement.
TATTGTTTTTGTGGTTACTGCCCGATGGTCTGCTGTGATGCTATACGGATTTAAACACAATAATTACTCAACATTTGGTAAATGTTATTCGTTAAAAGTTATTGGTTAAAAGTTACCGAAGCCTGTCAGCAGAACGCACAAGCTTTTCATCTTTCATAATACCGCCAAAGGCAAATATCAGAAGCACCATGGCAATCAAAGGCATGGCAATACCAGCATAATTGTATTCAGCCTGATAACCTGTTAATTTTTCGAGTGCGGGGATATTGTAAAAAAACAAGAGCGCAACATCAGCCAGCGTAAAAATAACCAGCCCACGAACCATTTTAGCCTGCATAATACGTTTGCGGTACATAAAAATGGTTAATAAGGAGCCTAAAACCACCAACCCGGTTAAGGCGGTAACGGGAGCTACAAACATAACATCAAAGGGAGGAACCATGTCGGGCACTTTGCTAACTACCTGATAAATATAAAACTCCAACTGATATTGCCCCGAACCGATGAAAGAAGCAATGGGAAATACAAAATCAAGTGCCATGGCAATGGCGGCCAAAAAAAGATAAATGGTTTGTTTACGCTGAATCATAATTACATTTTTTAATATGAATGGCAAAAATAAAATAAAATAAAAGGCCAAAATAAATATGAGTATTAAAAATAACTATTATATTTGCAGCGCATTTTCAGCCTATTAATGGCTCACAAAAACAAATCCCAAGCAATAATTTATTCTTAATTTTGATTTTCAATCGAAAATATTAGACATTTTATTTCTAAATAAATTTATATATGTATATTAAATCTGAGTTGGAATCCAAGTTGGCAAGCGAGCTAAAAGCCATTGCCAGACAATTAAACATTCCAAAAGCGGACAAACTGGAAAAAGAAGAAATAATTTATAAAATTCTTGATTTTCAGGCTGCTAACCCAACCTCCGAAATGCTTGACCAGGAAAAAGCATCTGCAAAACCCCGCAGGGGACGTCCAAGAAAAAATCAGGCCACTGATAAAAACAAACCTGCTCAAAAAGAGGACAGCAAAAAGAACACCCGCTCAAACACGGCAAAACCTGACGACCACACAAGTCAAAACAGTAACGATTCCGGTAAAAAACGAAGAGGCCGCCCCAGAAAAACAGCTCCGGTGGCATCGTCATCAAGCGAAGTAGTTTCTCAAATAAAACAGGAAGAGGAAAAATTAACCCCTCTTGCCGACGAGAAGCTCTCAGTAGCCGCCTCTACTGAATCCCCTACCGTTTCCGAAAAGCAGGACAAACAGGAAGAACCTGTAAAAAAATCAAGAAGAGGAAGACCCAGAAAAACACAAACAGCTGAACCAACCTCTCCTGACGAGCAGAAAAAAGAGCAACAGCCTGCTGCTGAAAAAGAATCGGATAAACAGCAGCAACCGTCGCAAAAAACCGCCGACACCAAAAAACCTGCTGACAATAATTATAAAGAGAAAAAAACCTATCAAAACAACCAACAGCGTTACGACGACCGACAGAACCGTGACCAGCAAAATCAATCGTATCAAAGAAACCGTCAACGTCAGCCTCAGCCTGATATTTTTGAAGATTTCGATACCATGGTTTCCGCCGAAGGCGTACTGGAGGTTATGCCCGATCGCTACGGCTTTTTACGCTCTTCCGATTACAACTACCTTAACTCACCCGACGATATCTATGTATCGCAATCGCAAATAAAATTGTTTGGCTTAAAAACCGGCGATACTATTAAAGGTGAAATCAGGCCTCCCAAAGAGGGAGAAAAATATTTTCCGCTCATTAAAGTGGATTCCATCAATGGCAAATCACCCGAAGAGGTTCGCGACCGTGTACCCTTCGACTTTTTAACGCCACTTTTCCCACAGGAAAAATTTAAGTTAACCGGCCATGCAAAAGAGTCGATTTCCACAAGGATTATGGACATGTTTGCTCCCATTGGCAAAGGCCAGCGCGGATTAATTGTTTCGCAGCCAAAAACCGGAAAAACGGTTCTGCTCAAAGAAGTTGCCAATGCCATTGCTGCCAACCATCCCGATGTTTATCTTATTATTTTATTAATTGATGAGCGTCCGGAAGAGGTTACCGATATGGCACGTAGCGTAAATGCCGAAGTAATTGCCTCCACCTTTGACGAACCGGCTGAAAAGCATGTAAAAATTGCCAACCTTGTTTTGGAAAAAGCCAAACGTCTTGTTGAAAGCGGCCATGATGTGGTTATTCTTTTAGATTCCATCACCCGGCTGGCACGTGCATACAACACGGTTTCTCCGGCATCGGGAAAAGTATTGTCAGGTGGTGTTGAAGCCAATGCGCTTCAAAAACCAAAAAGATTTTTTGGTGCTGCCCGTCAAATTGAACATGGCGGCTCATTAACCATTTTGGCTACAGCACTTACCGACACAGGCTCCAAAATGGATGAGGTTATTTTTGAAGAGTTTAAAGGTACCGGTAACATGGAGTTGCAACTCGACCGTAAACTTGCAAATAAACGTATCTATCCTGCCATCGACATTGTTAGTTCAAGCACCCGCCGTGACGACCTGCTGCTCGACAAGGACTCATTGCAACGCATCTGGATTTTACGCAACCACCTGGCTGACATGAATCCGGTGGAAGCCATGCAGTTTTTAAAAGACAGAATGAAATTTACCGCCACCAACGAAGAGTTTCTGGCTTCGATGAACGGTTAAGGCAAACCGGGAAGTTTGGGTTTCGCTTTAAGCGAAGCCCTGACTTATTTTGAGCGAAACCCCGACTAAGAATAAAAGTTCGGGGTTTTCTGTTTTTTTTACCTTTGCATCTTATCAAAACAAACAACGTGTCAGAAAACCTGTTTCATAATCCCCATTTAAAATTTGACGCCAAAGTGCCGTCAGGCAAGGTGGGTTGGCAAAGCCCGTCAAACATTGCATTGGTAAAATATTGGGGCAAAAAAGAGGTGCAAATTCCATGTAACCCGTCATTAAGTTTTACGCTAAGCGAATCGAAAACACAAACCCTGCTTGAATACAAACCTTCCAATGAAACTGAAAACAATGTTCGGTTTTTTCTTGAAGGAGAAGAAAAAAACTCGTTTACCGAAAAGATAAAAATATGGTTTGATTCGTTGGAACCAATCTTCCCGTTTATTAAACAGCTTGATTTTATCATTCACTCCAAAAACAGCTTTCCCCATTCGGCCGGCATAGCCTCTTCTGCTTCGGGGATGAGTGCGCTTGCATTGTGCTTGTGTTCAATGGAAAAAAAACATTTTGGATTTAGTGGCAGTGATGGTGATTTTTTTAAAAAAGCTTCCTATGTCGCCCGCCTGGGTTCGGGCAGTGCTGCCAGATCGTTGTTTGGCGGAGTGGTTAGCTGGGGCGAAATAGAAAACCTGCCCGGCACTTCAAACCTTTGGGGCAGTGCACAAACCGCTAACATCCACCCCGATTTTTTATCATTCCACGATTCAATAATTATTGTGGACGCAGCTCAAAAAAAGGTCTCCAGCCGCATAGGCCACGGACTTATGAACAGCAATCCGTTTGCTGAAACGCGATTTAAACAGGCAAAATCAAATATCCCGGAACTGATAAATGCCATGAAAAGAGGTAATATGGATAAGTTTATCAACATTACAGAATCAGAGGCACTCACACTGCATGCCATGATGATGACTTCAAATCCCTATTATCTTTTATTAAAGCCCAACACCTTAAATATTATAGAACGCGTTTTCGAATATCGTAAACAAACCGGTAACCCTGTAGCGTTTACACTGGATGCAGGCCCCAATATCCATTTGCTTTATCCCGATGCGGTAAAATCCGATATTCACAAATTCATTGATTCGGAACTAAAACAGTTTGCCTTTCAATCGATGGTAATTCAAGACAGGGTTGGACAGGGACCTGAAAAACTATCCATATGACAAAAACTCATTTCCCATACTTTTATGCTAAAATTTTACTTTTTGGAGAATATAGCCTGATGGTTGGTTCCAATGCTTTTAGTATGCCGTTGTCACAGTTTGGAGGAGAGTTGAAATTTGCGAAAACCGAGAGCCTGCAAGGGCCTGAAATCCAATCGAATTACAATTTAAGAAAGTTTGTGCATGCGCTAGAAAAAATGAATGAGCAAAAGAAACTGCCTGTTGTTTTTGATTTTGAAAGATTGTTTGCCGATTTGGATAACGGACTGTTTTTTGACAGCACCATCCCGCAAGGATATGGGTTGGGAAGTTCGGGAGCATTGGTAGCTGCTGTTTTTCACAGCTATGCCCTCAACATTAAAAACCGGAGTGCTTCTTTTTCGGAGGATGAGATTAAGAAGTTAAAAAATGATTTTTCCATTATGGAATCCTATTTCCACGGCAAAAGCTCGGGACTTGACCCCCTGATTTGTTACCTCTCAAAGCCAATAAATGTGGAAAGCAACGGGAATTTGCATGAAACTGTGGTTCCCCCATCGAATAGCAAAGGGGAAAAAGTTTTGTTTTTATTGGATACCGGTTTAACGGGCGAAACTCAACCTTTGGTGAACTACTTTGTACGTCAATGCAAAAACAAAAACTACCTTAATAAAATTACTAACGTACTTATTCCTTTAAACAATCAAAGCATCCATGCTTTTTTGCAAGGTGAAACGGAAATATTTAAAGAAAAAATGCGTGCAATTTCAGCTTTTACAATGAGTAACTTTTCGCCCATGATTCCGGAACAGATAAAAAAGATATGGGCCGAAGGATTGGAAAGTAAAACCTTTTCGCTAAAGCTTTGCGGATCAGGTGGCGGAGGCATGATGCTTGGCTATACCGAAGACATTAAGTTAACCCGAAAGTTAACCGGAAATTTTACTATTGAACCGGTATATCGGTTTTAACATCAACTTGCTAATTGTGCTCCGTTATTTTCCCCGTAACGTAACTGTATTTTTGCGAGCCGAACCTGTCGGTGTAATGGGTGTAAACCCTGTATGAATGAACGTTATTTTTTACCTCTTTCGCCCGCAGTTTAATGATATAGTTGTTTGTAGCCGGCGATTCGGCAACGGTGGTCCATTCGCCGTTTCCCCTTACCTGCAAAACCACTTTATTTGAATTATCCTTTATCAGTGGAGCCAAATAAACCGTAAGATTTAAGGCGTCATTTTTATACTCCTTATCTATTTTCAGGATGGGTCCTCTGGCATTTTCAGGCCTGTTTATCACCCCCTTGCCGGTCATCTCCAGCGATTCAAACCAGGCATTTTCGTTGTCGGCACCGGGCGTGGCTGATTGAACAAAAAAGGAAACAAAACCCTGAACAGTATTGGGTTTAACGGTTACTATTTCTTCTCCCAGTTGATTGTCGGCCGCTTCGTTACGAACACGTATAATCAGCTTAAGGTTGCCATCCTCTTGCGGAACGCCTTCGATATTAAAAATAAGTTTTTCGCCGGTTATTAAAGGATATAGCAATTTTGATGACTTTTTTTCAAGGTGCAACAGCCCATCGGCAGAAATGCCTGCAAAAATACCTTGTAAAAAATTCACTTTATCATCCGTTGGCTTTTTCAAACCCATCATAATCCCGATTTTATCAGAGGAATTATGTTTTGCACCTAAAAATCCACCTTCAAAAGCTATTTCAAAGCCATCCACCGGATGCTCAATAACCTTCGTCAACATCACCACCCCTTTTGCAGCACCCGGTTTTACACATACTAACCTTCCTGAATCAAGTTTCCAGTCCATGGCAGGTACCGACAAAAACTGTGGCCCTGCCCAATAGCGCTCAATTTCCGAAGGCCATAGGTTTTCGATGGTTTTGGGAGGCCTGGTGCAGGAAAATCCTAATGTTAAAAAAAACAATATGATGATTATTTTTTGCATCTGCTACGCCTGTTAATAATACGATTTTGCATCTGTAAGCTTATTTTCACCATCCTGATAAACAGCATAATTAAAGCCGGGCTGCAAGCTGTAACCGCCGGTTTCGCCATTTTTGTTAACAGCAATGTAGCCCACCTGAAACTTTTTATTTTCCGGTAGTTTATGAACGATACGCATAACAGCTGCCTTGCAAGCCTGTTGGGGCGACATACCGTTTCGCATAAACTCAACCACCAAAAACGACCCGAGGGTTTTTAACACCAGCTCACCCATACCCGTTGCCGTGGCAGCTCCCACCTCATTATCAACAAACAACCCTGCACCAATAATAGGCGAATCGCCAACCCTTCCACTCATTTTAAAAGCCAGACCGCTGGTTGTACATGCACCGGCAACATCGCCCTTTTTATCCACC